>CAYMXF010000349.1:0-3855 GCA_964393935.1 uncultured Planctomycetaceae bacterium | reverse complement strand
ACGGCTTCGTGAAGATGGAGGACGTGGACGAAATCCTCGAATCGCACCTCGTCGGAGGAAAGCCGGTCGAACGGTTGCGACTGCCGCCGGAGTGCATCAACACGGAGCGCTGTCGGCACAAGGGCGGGGGGACGGTGCAGATTGGGCTTGGAAGGTAGCTCATTTGGGGGGTCGATCTCTTGCGGGTTACCGTTTGAGACGACGTTGCCAAACACATGGGGTCAATGTTACGATACTGCGAGACAATGACAATTCCCCGCCTGTAGGAGGCTGAAACGATGGCTCTCGACAAGGCTACGACTAATCTTTTGACCCGCTTTGCTCAAGCATTCAAGGACGCGCGCGATCGTAGCGCGAATGAATCCGATACGGTGATGTTCATTGTCAAGATGCTTGAAGAGGTCTTTGGGTATGACAGCTTGAAGGGAGAAATATCGAAGGAGCTAGCCATCAAGGACCGCTATTGTGATATTGCCCTCAAGATCGACGGTACGCCGCGAGTGCTCGTTGAATGCAAGGCGGCCAGCATCAAAGAGCTGGTAGAAAAGCACATTGAGCAGGCTGAAAACTATGCTTCACGGGCAGGAATATGTTGGGTCCTTCTCACCAACGGAATCCAGTGGAAATTGTTTCACTTGTCGTTTGCCGAAGTAGAAGGGATCACCCACGACCTTGCGTTTGATGCGAACTTCATCGATGAGATGGCAGCGAATCCCGACGAGCTTTGGAAAAAGCTGTCGCTTCTCAGTCGAGAATCCGTTGCGGCCGAGGAACTCGATGACTATTGGGAGGAAAAAAAGGCGCTGAGCCCGGCGTCCGTCATACGGGTCTTGTTCAGCCAGGATGTTTTGACTGCCATTCGACGCGAACTCAACCGTAACGCGCCGGCAAGGCTTGACATGGATGATGTCATGTCAGCCGTTCGTGACTTGCTTTCTAAGGAAGCGCTGATGGAAGCGGGCGAAATCACAATAACGAAGAGGCGCAGGCGACGTAGGAAGGCTGCGCAGAATGCTGATGACGTGGCAACGCCTTCGATCCCGACAGGTCCCGAACCCCAGGTTATCCACATTCCCGCCGTGCAAGCTGTTCCTCCCTCCTTTGGGAGTACGCCTCCGGCATGAAATAGCTACAATACGATTATGGTCGCCGCTTCTTATCCGAGCCCCCAGCTTCTGGACGACCTCGTCCGTCGGATCGTCGAGCTCGCGCACCCGACGCGCATCATCCTCTTCGGCTCCGCAGCGCGCGGGCAGATGGGTCCGCACAGCGATCTGGATTTGCTTCTCGTGTTCCGTGACGGCACGGACATCAAATCGGCGGAGGATAATCTATACCGCACGCGGTGGAATCTTGGAGTCGCCAAGGAATTCTTGGTGATCACGGAGGGCGATCTTCAACGATTCGGTACGTGTCGCAATTTGATCTACCGGACGATACTCGCGGAGGGGAAGGAAATCTATCGTGCCGCCTGATCTCCCCACGCCAGGAACTCCACAACATTGGCTTGCAAGAGCCCAGAGCCACCTGGCGATTGCAGGCCAACCGAAGCCGGCTGGAGTTTTTTGGGAAGAATTAGCCTATCACACTCAACAGGCAGCAGAGTACGCCATCAAGGCCGTGTACGAGCAATATGAACTCGTCTTCGATTACACGCATGATATCGAGGAACTGTTGGCCGCCTTGGCCCATGCGGCTTCGCAATTGACCATTCCTGAAGATGTCTCCGGTGCGCGCGAATTGTCGAAGTATGCGCTTAAGACGCGCTACCCGGGCATGGCGCCTCCGGTCACTGAGACCGATTTTCGCAAGGCGCTGCAGTTAGCCGAAACTGTCGTGGCTTGGTCGAAGACGCAGATCAAGCCCGTTTCACCCTGACATCCGTTCGTCTTGCTCTCCATCGGAGTTCCGAATGCTCGATCCCCGTATCACCAAGTTGGCCGACGTGCTCGTCAATTATTCCTGCGCCGTGAAGCCCGGCGAGACGATCCTCATTGAGGCGATCGACGTGCCGCATGAGTTCACGTGCGAACTGGTGCGGACCGCCCGCGCGGCGGGGGCCGTGCCGGTCGTAAAGCTCGAATCCAATCAGATCCGGCGTACCATGATGAACTTCGGGAGCCGCGAAGGCTGGGACCTTATTGCTGACCACGAAGAAGCATTGATGAAGCGCATGGCGTGTTACATCGGGGCTCGCGGCAATCCGAACGTGAGTGAACTGTCGGATGTGTCGTCCGACGACCAAGCGATGTACGAGAAGACGGTCTGGCAGCGCGTCCACGTCCAGATGCGCGTGAAAAAGACGCGCTGGGTCGTGATCCGCTGGCCGAGCCCTTCGATGGCCCAGATGGCCGAGATGTCCACCGAAGCGTTCGAGGATTTTTACTTCAACGTCTGTACGATGGACTATCGCAAGATGTCCGCGGCGATGAAGCCGCTGGCCGAGCGAATGACGAAGACCGACGTCGTGCGGCTCGTCGGCCCGCGCGACACGGACCTGACATTGAGCATCAAAGGCATCCCCGCGATCCCTTGTGACGGTGAGCGGAACATCCCCGACGGCGAGGTCTTCACCGCCCCGGTTCGAGAGTCGATCAACGGCGTCATCCATTTCAATTCGCCGACGCTCTATCGCGGCGAGACGCACAACGACGTGCGGCTGGTCTTCAAGAACGGCAAGATCGTCGAGGCGACCAGCACGAACACGGCCAAGCTCAATGAGGTGCTGGACGCGGACGAGGGAGCGCGCTACGTTGGGGAGTTCGCCATCGGCTTCAACCCCTACTGCACCAAGCCGATGAAGGACATCCTCTTCGACGAGAAGATCGCCGGCTCGATCCACCTGACGCCCGGCAATTGCTACGACGAGGCGAATAACGGCAACAAGAGTACCATTCACTGGGACTTGGTCCTGCGGCAGACGCCGAACGTGGGCGGCGGCGAGATGTATTTCGACGGGAAGCTCGTGCGTAAAGACGGGCGGTTCGTGACGGACGAGTTGAAACCGCTGAATCCGGAAAACCTCGTGGGGTAGATGACGTCTCGGCGCTATGGCTGTTCAAAAAGATACACGCCGCCCGCAGCTCCGACGGGGCCCATTCCACAATGATCCTGCCACGATTCCCCAAATCCTACGCTGGGCCGACAGCCACCGTGGCCGAACAGGCGAGTGGCCTCACGTCAATTCAGGGGCGATTCGTGAATTGTCAGGTCTCACGTGGGATACGGTTCGCTGCCGTTTGCGAAAGGGAATCTTCGGCCTTTCGGGCGGATCGTCGCTACGGCTGCTTCTGGCCCGTCATCGCGGCGTTCACTATGACCGCCGATATGTTCGCGGCAGGACACTGACCCTTCGACAAGTACAGACCTGGGCTCGTGAGCATCAGCGGCGGACCGGGGTTTGGCCGATGTGCCACGGCGGCGTCATTCCAAACTCCAACGGAGAGACGTGGCAGGCCATCGATCTGGCTTTGCGACACGGCTTCCGGGGATTACCGAAAGGACGATCCCTTGCGAAGTTTCTCGGCAAGGAAAATGGGAGCATTCGGCGCGTCAATCGGCCGCCGTTCACGATCCGAAAGATTATCACATGGGTCGATGCACATCGTCAACGAACGGGACGTTGGCCGAAAATAACGTCCGGTCCGATTGTGGGCGCGCCGGGAGAAACCTGGCAGGCGGTCCAGGCCGCACTGAAATCCGGCTGGAGAGGCTTGCCTAAAAAGGGCCTCACGCTGGCGCGGGTCCTCAAGAAATACCGTGGTGTTCGTTACCCCCTCCGTCGCATGACGCCGTTGTCCATTCGACAAATCCTCGAGTGGGCGGACGATCATTTTCAACGGACCGGCGATTGGC
>CAYMXF010000348.1:0-3856 GCA_964393935.1 uncultured Planctomycetaceae bacterium | reverse complement strand
GTTAACTTGAAGATGCTAATAGCAGCATGATCCCTACCAATAACCAGCTTTACTCGGCGAAAAGCGCTTCAACGAACGTCTCGGGGTCGAAGGGTTCGATATCATCGATCGTTTCGCCCAAGCCGACGAACTTGACGGGCACGTTGAGTTGATCGCGGATGCCTATCACAATGCCGCCTTTTGCAGACCCGTCGAGCTTGGCCAGGATGATCCCGGTCACCTTGGAGTGTCAGTGACTGGACAAGAAGCCAAGAACCGTTAGCGTCGTCGCATTCGGCTCGCGAGGAGTCCGATCAGCGTCAGCGGCAGAATCGTTGCCGTTCCGGCGCCGCAGAGGCCGCAGGCGGGCGCCGCGTCGGCGCAGTTGGGTGACCCGTCCCCGTCCTCATCAATATCATTCACGGTGATGGTCTGCTGACACGTCGCCGAATTCTCCGAGGCGTCGGTCGCCGTCCACGTTCGGGTGATCACCTGGAGGGCCGGACAGGGGCCGGCGGCCGTTGCATCCGTGAAGCCGATGTTCGGGGCGGCATCGAATTCGTCCGTCGCGCTGGCTGAGCCTAGCGCGGCCGGGTCGGTGGGCTGGCCCGTAACCACGGTCGCGGCGGCCGGACAGGTGATGTTGGGAGCGGTGACATCCTGGACGCTCACGTTGATCTGAACGGTATCCGCGTCGTCACAGCCGTCGGCCAGTCGGACGGTGAAGCTGTCGGCTGCGATCTGACCGGCGTTCGGCTGGTAGCACAGCGTCACATTCGGGCCGGTGTTGCCGCCGACAAAGGTCGCCGTTCCAGTTGCCGGGGGCGCGCTGATCGACCATTGTAGATCGGCCGCCGGCGTCTCGGCGTCGCTGCCGGACAGATCGACCTGGTTCACGACGACGGGGCAGGTGCTGTCGGCGTTGACGGTCAGCCCAATCGGCCCGGCCGGGCTGATGGTCGGCGCGGTGTTGTTAATGACCGGGTTAATGTTCTGCGCGAATTCGGAGGTATTGCCGTTCGGGTCGGTCGCCGTAGCGCTGATGAAATCGGCGGCGATTGCGGCCATCGCCATCGTCGCGCTGAAACTTGCGTTGCCGCCGCCATCGGTCATCGCCGCGGCGGAGCCGAGGTACACCTCCCCCTCGCCGTGGTTGGAAGGGTCGGAGGCGTGGTTCAGATAGAAGTCCAGCGTGAAGGCCGTGCTCGGCGTGCTGTTGAACGTGCCGCGGATAAAGGTGTTGGCGCCTTGGACGCACGCGGAAGTCAGTACCGGGAAGTTCTGCAAGTTGTTTTCATTCGGATCACCATCGCCCGCGTCGTTGGCCGTCACTCCGTCGTCGGCCAGGTCGATGCCCAGGCCGCCGTTGTCGTGGATGGAGTTGCCTTGGATACGAACCCGGGTGGGATACGTATTCATCATCGGGTTGCCGCTGAACCCGCCCAGCACCGTCACGCCGTCCTGCGTGTTGAAGGCGATGAGGTTGCCCGCCCCGGCCGCTGTCCCACCGATGGTGACGTTGCTGGGCGAACCCGAAGCGGAAAAGCGCACGAGGATTCCTGCTCCGCCATTGGCGAGCGGCGCCGTGCCGTTGATCGCCGTTCCGATGAAGTTCCCCTCGATGACGACGCCGGCAATGCTGACATTGCCGACTTGAATTCCATGCAGATTATTTCCAGAAATAACATTCTTGGCGCCAGGCGCCGTGCCCCCGATGACCACGTTGCCGATGCTGTTGAGTTCGATGCCGTTGACGGTGTTGCCCAAATCAAGTGTTCCGGAGTCATCTGTACCGATGAGGTTTCCTTGGATGATATTCCCTGTGGCCGTCGTATTGCCCAAGAGTACGCCGGATCCATTCCCAGAAATGACGTTGCCCTCGCCCGCGCCGGCTCCGCCGATGAGGTTGTTCTTCGAGCTATTGAGCCCGAAGATGCCGACAGATTGGCCGCCGATCGCCGCATCGCCTGCCGCGTTAGTCCCGATGAAGTTGCCTTGGATCATGTTGTTGTCCGCACCGTTGTCGAGCAGAACTCCAGCCGAGTTATTGCCCGAGATGACGTTGCGGGCCGCGGCGGAGGCCCCTCCGATGGTGTTACTGTCCGAGTTGTCGATGGCGATTCCATAGGCCCCGTTTCCCTGATCCGCGTCTCCAGCCGCGTTCGTTCCGACGTAGTTGCCGGCAATGGTGTGCCCGCCGCCCGTAGCCGCGATGGAGACGCCGTTATTGCTGAAGCGATTGATGATCAGGCCGCGAATGATGCTGCCGCTGTGGTTCATGAGGCTCAGGCCGTTGGTCCCCGCGCCGGCATTGGTCCCGTCAAGCTCGATGATCGGTGCGCCGACGAATCCCGGCTCAGTCGTGCCGTCGATCGTGACCTGCTGTGTGATCGTCGGCAGTGCGCTCGTGGGGCTGATGGTTTGAACGCCCCCGCCGCCGATACTGAAATGTATCTCATCGGGACCGGCGTTCGCATTGGCATCGATGATGGCCTGTCGCAACGACCCGGCGCCGGCATCGAGCGTATTTGTGACCAAGAAGGTGTTCGCTTGAGCTGACGATGCGCTTGCCAGACAGATCAGCACTGAAAGGATCGAACGCGCAGTCTTCATGGCTTTCTCCTTTGGGCGAGGTCCAAGATATCTGCGAGGTGCGATGGGGTCGCGTGGCGAGCGGCCCGAACCGCCCTCGATCTGAAAGTTGATTCTACCCCTATACCGTGGTGAGTGCCAGAACTGACCGATCGAGAATTCCGTCACTCTGAAAAAAGGGCTTCGACGAAGGATTCCGGCTCGAACGGCTCAATATCGTCGATCGTTTCGCCCAAGCCGACGAACTTGACGGGCACGTTGAGTTGATCGCGGATGCCGACGACGATGCCGCCCTTGGCGGAGCCGTCGAGCTTGGCGAGGATGATCCCGGTCACCTTGACATGCTCGCTGAAGGAGCGGGCCTGGTTGACGGCGTTCTGGCCGATCGTCGCGTCGAGGACGAGCAGCACTTCGTGCGGCGCGCCGGGGATTTTTTTCTCCACGACTTTTTGAATCTTGGAGAGTTCGCGCATCAGGTGGTCCTGCGTGTGCAGGCGGCCGGCGGTGTCGACGAGCAGGATATCCGCCTTGCGCGACACGGCGGCCTCGCAGGCGTCGTAGGCCACCGCCCCGGGGTCGGCGTCCTGGCCGTGCTTGATTAGATCGACGCCGCAGCGCTCGGCCCACTGCGAGAGTTGCAGAACCGCCGCGGCGCGGAAGGTGTCGCACGCCGCCAGGACGACCTTCTTGTTTTGCTTCTTGAGATAGTGGGCGAGCTTGGCGACGCTTGTCGTCTTGCCGGAGCCGTTGATGCCGGCGATGAGGATGACCGTCGGGCCGCTGGGCGCCTGCGCGAGCACACGGGCATCCTCTGGCCATTTGGCGACGATGTGCTGTTTGAGAAAGGCGATGATGTCCTGAGATTCGCTGATTTCGCCCTTTTTCCACGCGTCACGGACGGCTTCGATCAGCCGCTCGGCGGTGGCGGGGCCGAAGTCGTCCTGAAGCATCGTATCGCGGACGTCGTCGAGCAGCGCCTCGTCGATCTTTCGGCCGAACGGGAGGACGGAGCGGAAGCTGGTGACGACCTTGTCGCGGGTTTTGCCCAGCGCTTTTTTGAATCGGTCGAAGAGACCCATAGACAGTGGTCAGTGGCTAGTGGTTTGTGGTTCAGTATCGACAGTGGTTGATGAATCGGAAGGGGTGGCGGATGGTTGGACGCCGTTCGGGCTCCCGCCTTGGTCGCCCTCACTCTTAATAATCGCGTCGAGGACGCCGTTGATGAAGGCGGGGGATTCGGCGGCGCCGAACGATTTGCCGACCTCGACCGCCTCATTGATCGCGA
>CAYMXF010000347.1:0-3867 GCA_964393935.1 uncultured Planctomycetaceae bacterium | reverse complement strand
GAGGGGGCGCTGTTCGCCGCGCAGGCGGGACGCGTCATCATCGCCGACGAAATGGGGCTGGGAAAGACGATCCAGGCGATCGCGGCCGCGGAAATCCTCGCCCGGCATTGCGGCGTCGAGCGCGTTCTGGTTATTTGTCCGGCATCTCTGAAGTATCAATGGAAGCAGGAGATCGAACATTTTTCAGAGCGACCGCCGCTGGTGATCGAGGGCATGAACCATGCGAGACGGGCGCTGTACGAGGAGCCGCGGGGATTTTTCAAGATCGTCAATTACGACGTAGTCCATCACGACTTGGCGGCGATTACGGCCTGGCGCCCCGATCTCGTCATTCTCGATGAGGCCCAGCGAATCAAGAACTGGCAGACGCGGACGGCCAAAACGGTGAAAGGGATCGATTCCCGGTACGCGATCGTGCTGACTGGCACGCCGTTGGAGAATCGGATTGAGGAACTTCATTCGATCGTCGAGTTCGTCGATCGGTTTCGGCTCGGCCCTCTGTATGCCTTCAAGGCGGCGCATGAGGAGTACGAGCCGGATACGTCGAAAGTCATTGGTTACAAAGACCTCAAGAAAATCCACAAGACGCTGTCGCCGATACTCATCCGCCGGACGAAAGCCGAAGTGCTGAAACAGCTCCCGCCGCGGATGGATAAGAACTTTTTCGTGCCGATGACCCCGCAGCAATGGATCCCGCACGACGAAAACCGGGACATCGTGGCGAAAGTCGTCGCCAAGTGGCGGCGGTACAAGTTCCTGACCGAGGCGGATCAATTGCGCCTTCGGATCGCGCTCCAATATATGCGGATGGCCTGCGACAGCACCTATCTCGTGGACCACGAGACCAAGCACGGCGTGAAAGTGGACGAGCTTCGCAGCTTGCTGGAGGAGATTTTTGAAGACCGGGCCGCAAAAGTCGTCATCTTTAGCCAGTGGGTGCGCATGAACGAGTTGGTGGCGGAGATGTTGGAGGACCGGCGATGGGGTTTCGTCCACCTGCACGGCGGCGTTCCGAGCAAAGAGCGAAGCCACCTGACCCGCGCCCTGCGCGAGGAAGCGGATTGCCGCGTGTTCCTATCCAGCGACGCCGGTGGCGTGGGTCTCAACCTCCAGGCGGCTTCGACCGTTGTCAACATGGATCTGCCTTGGAACCCGGCGGTCCTCGAACAGCGGATCGGTCGAGTGCATCGGCTGGGCCAGGGACGGCCCGTACGGGTCGTGAACTTCATCTCCGAAGGGACGATCGAACATGGGATGTTGTCGCTGCTGGCCTTCAAGCGATCAGTGTTTGCGGGTGTTCTGGATGGCGGGTCGAACGAGGTCTTTCTGGGCGAAGGGGCGCTCAATCGGTTCATGAAGACGGTGGAGTCAGCGACCTCATCCGTCCCCGAGGTTCAGGCGACACCGGTCGATGAGACGTCGTCCGAATACAGGGATGTAGAGACAGCAACCGAGGTGACGGATTCAGAGGAGGCGCATTCGGTGGTCGCCGACGCCACTTCACTGAGCGGTGGGCAGCGACGGATCGCCGGCTCTGCGTCGTTGGATCGGGAGACGCTGGGTTTGATGCTGTCGCGAGGGGCGGAGTTGCTCCAGACGATCGGTCAGCATCTGCTGGCACCGCCGGTTGGAGGCGAGACGGCGCGGTTGCCGGGCGGGCTGAGGATTGAGCAGGATCAGTCGACGGGGCGGCGAGAGTTACGATTACCGCTGCCGGATCCCGGCGTACTTCAAGCGTGGGTCACACAACTCGCCGGAGTCCTGCGGCGGTAGCGGTTCACGACTGGCGGATCGAAGGCGGCCTTGTCTTCGAGGCGGCCATCAGGAAATCAGCCCGGCGTTTCGTAGCAGGAGCGTTAAGCCGGCCACGTCTTCATCGGTGAAGGCGCCAAAGTCGTAGCTGTCCAGGTCGAGCACGCCCCAGCATTGGCCGCTTTCATCGAGCAGGGGGAGCACCACTTCGGAGCGGTCGCGCGGGTCGCAAGCGATGTAATGGGCGCCAAGTTCGGTGACATCGCGGACGACGAGCGGCTTGCGGCTCGTGAAGACTTGGCCGCAGGCGCCGTGGAGACCGATCGGCGAGCAGGCGGGCCCACCCGCGCCGGGGCCGAGGATCATTTCACCTTTTCCTTGATGGAGGTAGAAGCCGAGCCAGGAGACGCCAGTCGTGTGGAGCGCTTCCCAGGCGAGATCGACGAAGGATTGCATCCGCTCGTCGCGGGTCCCTTTGATGAGTGCCAATCGTCCGGCAAGTTCGTGATAGGGCCGCTTCATGCCGGAGACTATCGAGCATTCGTCCGCGAAGGACAAGGCGCCAGCGCTCGGATGGGACAGCGGCGGGGGGCGAGCGCGGCGGGCTCGGGGACGGGGGTGAGGGCGAGGTGCGGGTTCTTCCGCAGTGATGCGGGTTTTCACGCACCGTCGTCCAAGTCAGCTTTAAGACCGTTTCACGTTGGAAGGCATTAAATTAATCGATTTAACTACAAGCCAAAGCCTCATTTACGAGGCGCGAGTCTGTTTTCTCGGGCGTGGTACGGCGATTGCAAGGCTTCAATAACACAAGGCCCGCTTTTTCTTGTCGGGAGACGGGCCTCAGCGAGCGGGGGACATTTTCGCGTAGCGGAGCGCTGTCGGGGAGCCCGCAAGCATGAAGTCCACAAAGTGTCATCATGATGGCACTGGTATCAGAAATAATACCGGGGCTTCTTGAATTCGATTTGCTTCGTGGAATTATCGGAGTATAATATAAGGAAGAAGTGAGCATCCGCTCGCCGGGAACGAGCAAGCCCCCCGACGAGTGGAGGATGAGGAACATGGGGATTCGATTCTTGATCGCGGCTGCGGTGGCGAGCGTCTTTTTCGGCGCTACGGCCTCGGCGGATATCGTGTTCAACCAAGTGCCGAATCAAAGCGGAGGCTATGTCTCGGACACCGATCAGACTTTCTTCGGCCAAGAGCACTATTGGCAGCGAGTTGCTGACGATTTTCAACTCGGCGAGGCCGCCGATCTCACGCAGGTCGTCTTTTTCGGGTTTTTCTACAACAGCTATTACGCGCCCGAGGACGAGGTCGTGAGGCTCAGATTCTACCATGCTCGGGAAACTGACGACTTGCCGAATGAGAGCGCGATTGTCTTTGAACAGACCGTGCAGAATCCTTCACGCCAAGAAACAGGGGAACACGTTTTTGCGGGTCCCGATCCGCCCGAATATCGATACACCATCGACCTCGCTTCGCCGGTCTCGGTGGCAGCGAACACGAAGTATTGGCTCGAATTCGTACAACTTGGCGATCCCGACAGCGATTTCATTTGGGAATCGGCACATGCATTGCCGCAAGACAGAATCGCGGGGGTCAATGCCGGCCATCCGGATTGGATTTACTCGACAACACGCACCAGCTTGGCGTTCCAACTTCTTACTCCCGAGCCTAGTACAGTCGGTTTTGTGACGTTTAGTTTATTACTTTATCTGCGGCGGCGCGTTCGGCGCGGAGCATGTGCGCGGTCGGGTTGACCTTCGCCGCCAATCACAGGTTTTTCGTTTCAAAAACAGCCTCATCGGCGAGTCCGTGGAAGGTCCGCGCACAAGGAGTTGGATCATGTCGGCAAGAATCAGATCGGTTCGTCGTTTTCTGGTCGTCGGATTGCTGTTCGCCCCTGTTTTCTTGTGGCTTTCGGCCGCCGTGTTGGGCGACGAGGAGGAACAGCAGGCCTGCAATGCGGCGAGCGCGCCATCGCAATATACGCCGACGGCCTATCCGGTGGATAGCACCGAGTTGGTCATCACCGAAGGCCAACTCAGCTTTACCGGGACGAACTCCTCGACGGCATCGCATAGAAATGCAACCATCTCGATGGATACCGTC
>CAYMXF010000346.1:0-3898 GCA_964393935.1 uncultured Planctomycetaceae bacterium | reverse complement strand
TCGCCCGGCGCGATCGAGCCGTCGGTGACCGGCTGGGTATCGTCGAACACGCTGTACACCGAACTGTACTGAAAGATCGTCTCCAAGTAGCTACAGAAGCTCTCGCGGCTCTCGTCGCGCTCCGCGGCCGACGTGAAGACGACCATCTTGCCGCTCACGGTCGGGCGACGGCCCTCGGCCCACTGGTTCCAACTTGCAAGATGTCCGCTGGTGAAATGGAAGCCGAGGCTGCTTATATGCTCGGTCGCCCAACAGTACTCGGCGCGCAAACGAACCAGCATATTCGGCCCGGCCAACGCCTTTTCGGTGCGCGGTTGGAGCGAGATAACCGCGGCCAGTAGAGGGTCGTTCGCGGAGAAAACGATCTTTCGCTTTCCAGTCGTGACCGGCGTGTCGGCCGGCGAGATGGGAATGTACCGGAGCCACGCGGCAAAACTGCCCGCGGGCGCTGGGATTCGCGTGAAGCCGTCGGAGGTGGGGATTCGATCGACGAGAGGGGCGTAGTGGGCCGCCTCCCGCTTAGAGAGCCAGGCATACGCGGCGGGGCCGCGAGCAACTTGGGAATCGCCGCCCGAGCCCGGTTGCGGTTGGGTGTGGACGCCCTGGAGGGAGGTCGGCGATGAAATTCGCCGCGCGCTGACCAGAACAAGGGTGATGGCGACGACGGCGCCAATCGAGCGGATCCACTGATTCCGTCGCCGGACCGTGGATCGTGAACGATCAAAGGAAGCCGCTTCCGTGTGGCCGGTTGCATCGTCCATGAACAGATGGTTTAACAAACGAAGGCTCCGGACGCAACCGGATGGCGGTGATCCGCTTCCCCAAAAACCAAAGCGAGCCTCTTACGGAGTTTCCGAGTTGGCTGATTCTTCCAGTTGGCCCGCCAATGGGCCGGCGGCGGTGGTCGGTGTTATCGACGGCGGCGATGCGGCGAGCTGCGCGACACGGCGGAGCTGGTCCTGGGCGCCGGTGCAATTGGGGTTGATCGTTAGGGCCTCGCGGAGCGATTTCTCGGCGTTGGCATAGTCCCGGCGCTGGAGGCAGATCATCGCTACGTTGTAGTGTGCGGCGTCGGCCGGGACGACCCGGCTAAACTCGATAAGGCTATCCTCCAAACGACCCGACTGCGCCAACACGATGGCCAGATTCATCCGTGCCCGCTGAAAATCCTGCGAAAGGACGATCGCGTCTCGAAACGCCTGCTCGGCCTCGGCCAGATGTTGTTGCGCCAGGCAGCAATAGCCGAGGTTATTGAGTAGGGCGGCCGAATTGGGGTCAGCCTTGGCGCCTTGCTTGAAGATATTCTCGGCGTCGGGGAAGCGGCCGAGCTTCTGGTAGACAATGCCGAGCCGGTTGTAGGCCAAGGCGGAGCGCGGTTCGGCGGCGATGGCCCGCTCGTACTGAGAGATCG
Organism: uncultured Planctomycetaceae bacterium; assembly: GCA_964393935.1. GTDB lineage: Bacteria > Planctomycetota > Phycisphaerae > UBA1845 > UTPLA1 > DATEMU01. Next base: position 2,487 of record CAYMXF010000346.1, on the reverse strand, counting down.
CCCCGGTTAGATCGCCTTGCTTTTCAAGCATTTTACCGGCGGCGATGTGCGTGTCCGCCATGATGTGCGGTGGCGGGGCCGTCTTGGCCGTTTCGACCTTGAGGTTCTTTTCTTCCTCCACCCCGGTTTGGGCGACGCGCTCTTTTTTATCGAGGGCGCACCCCCAGATACCCATCAAGCAAAACAGAGACGCTGATGTGATAAGTCGCCGGGGCACGGGTTAGCCTCAATTTGTCTGAAGCCCGGTGGCCGTATTGAGCTTATACGCGGTCTTGCGCGGTTCCGGCTGCTGGGCCACGCCCGCTGCCGCGGTCGCTTCCTTATTGCTCATCCCGCGACCACCGGCGGGTCCGACCATCACGTCGATCGCCTTGCCCTTGGGGATCGCCTGGGCCAGGAAGTCCTTCGCCGTTTTCAATCGGGCGTCCAACAACGTTTGGTCTGTAAGGGCGGTGTCGTAATTCAACGTGCCGCCGTTGGCGGCGAGAAGCTCGGCATATCGTTCCAAGCGGGCCTCACCGACGCCCGAGAGGCAGGACGAATGGGGTACGTAGTGGATGTCGGCGATGGCCATATCCGCGAGCATCCCCTGATCGTTGTGATAGGTGTAATAATCTCTCCATTCCGGGTGGGCCGGGGCGTCGCCTTGCGGCGGGGCATTGAGGCGGGTGTATTCGTTGTTGGCAGCGCAGCCCCAGACGGCGTACATCCAGAGCGTGGTGAGGCAGAGCGTTCCATTGAACGGATTTTTCATAACTCTCTCCTGGCGCGTAAGGCGACTATGTCCGAGCGGCGGACACCGTCTATTCATGTATCGGCAAATCGGCGGTCATCAGGGCCAACGGTCGCGTTCGCGACCGCCCGGAAGAGCGGCGGCCTGTTGACCGGCAAAGCCGGATTGCTAAGCTCTGCCGGATGTCGCACCCCTCTATGCCCGACAAAGACCCCGCAGAGACGACGGAATGGCTGGAATCGCTGGAGGCGGTCGTCGTAGGCCAGGGTCCGGAACGGGCGCAATTTTTGCTGGCCGCTTTACGCGATTGGGCCCAATCCCAGGGTGTGGCCGTTCCGCACAACCTTAATACACCCTACATCAACACGATCCACGTTTCCCAACAGCCGCCCTATCCCGGCGACCGCCAGTTGGAGCGTCGTCTCAAGAGCATCCTCCGCTGGAACGCCATGGCCCTGGTGGTCCGGGCGAATCGCCGTTCGCCGGGTATCGGTGGACACATTTCGACCTACGCCAGCGCGGCGACGCTGATGGAGGTCGGTTGGAACCACTTCTTTAAGGCAAACACGGTGGAGCGGCCCGGCGATCAGATTTATTTCCAAGGACACTCGTCACCCGGCATCTACTCGAGGGCCTATCTTTTAGGCCGTTTGACGGCGACCCAGATGCACAACTTTCGGCGGGAACTTAGCCCCGGCGGCGGTCTATCCAGCTATCCGCATCCCTGGCTCATGCCCGATTTCTGGGAGTTTCCGACGGTCTCGATGGGGCTGGGTCCGTTAAGCGCGATCTATCAGGCGCGGTTCAATCGGTACCTTCATGACCGCGGGTTGGCCGATTCGGAACACTGCCGCGTTTGGGCGTTTCTCGGCGACGGTGAGATGGACGAGCCGGAGAGCATGGGCGCGCTGACGCTCGCTTCACGGGAAGAATTGGACAACCTCATCTTCGTTGTCAACTGCAACTTGCAACGGCTCGACGGCCCGGTGCGCGGCAACGGCAGCATCGTTCAGGAACTCGAGGCCGCTTTCCTGGGCGCGGGATGGAACGTCGTGAAGGTTCTTTGGGGTGACGATTGGGACCCGTTGTTCGTGGCGGACGCGGAACATGCCCTGCCGGCGCGAATGGCCAACGTCGTGGACGGCCAGTGGCAAAAGTACACCGTCGCAAAAGGCAGTTACATTCGCGAGCACTTCTTCGGGACCGACCCCCGCCTGCTCGCGCTAGTGGAACACCTGAGCGATGAGCAACTGGAGAAGCTTCGCCTCGGGGGGCACGATCCCGCGAAGGTCTACGCCGCCTATAAGGCCGCCGTCGACCATCGCGGCCGGCCGACGGTCATACTGGCCCGGACCATCAAGGGATACGGGTTGGGCGAGGCCGGCGAAGGCAAGAACATCACGCACCAGCAGAAAAAGCTCAACGAACAGGAGATGCGGGAGTTTCGCGATCGCTTCGAGATTCCCATCTCCGAAAAAGAACTCCGCGACGCGCCCTTCTACCGGCCGCCGGAAAATAGCCCGGAGATTCAGTACCTTCGCGAGCGGCGCGCGTCGCTGGGCGGCTACATCCCTCGCCGGGTCGTCCGCGCACAACCGATTCAGGCCCCGTCGGACAAGGCGTATGAGGAGTTTTTCAAAGGCAGCGGCGATCGGCCGGTCTCTTCGACGATGGCCTTCGTCCGCATCCTCGCCCGGCTATTGGAGCACAAGCGAATCGGCAAGCTGATCGTCCCGATCGTGCCGGACGAATCG
>CAYMXF010000345.1:0-3903 GCA_964393935.1 uncultured Planctomycetaceae bacterium | reverse complement strand
AATGTGGTGTCTCGCGAAAGCTCGATCGCCGTTTCGATGAGTTCGCCGATCCCTTTGAGCGCCGTCAGTCGCCCGACAAACAGGCCGCGATAGTTCAACCGGCCGTGCGTGTCGCGCATCACATCGGGCGGCGCGCTGCCGACGAAAATCCGTTCCACGGGGTTCGGCGCGACGGCGATCGGCCCTTTGACTCCCGCGTCAAGCATGTCGCGTTTCAACGGCTCGCTCACGGCGACGATCGCCGCCGCCTTGGCCAGGCCAGCGCGAACGAACGCCTCACCCTTTTGCGGGGATAGAACGAGCGAGAAAGGGCCGGTGTGTTCCGTCACGACGACGCGCTCGGCGAGTCGATGCCAGCGAGGCGACAAATGCGTGCAGGCCCAGCCAGCGGGGATCGCGCACATCGCGTGCAAGATGTCCGGCTCACCGTGATCGGCCACGTAAGTTTCCAGCCCACGCTCCAGCCATCGCCGATAGCGGTTCATTTGTATACTCGGTCGGCGAAATGCCAAGTGCAGGCCACGGATACGTAGGACCGGTATGTCCGGCGAGCCAGCGATCCTCTCTCGAATGAGCTGGGGCAGACAGGGAATTCGCGTGCCGCGGCCCAGGTATCGAGGACTCACTTGATCGGGAAAGATCACGCCGATCTTCGCTCCGGCGGCGGCGAAGGCCCTTGCATAGTCTACATGAAAGATGCCGCTCATCGGCTGTTCCGGCGACGGCCACCAGGAAGGGACGATGACGACGTGCAGCCCGGCCATCAACTGGGGTGGAATCTTCCCGATTGATTTGGAATTGTCGGCCATCGCTGCCATCGCCCCATCGTACCGGAATGATTCAGCCCCGCCTCATTTCGGCGTTTTGGCGTTTTGGCGTTTTGGCGTTTCAATGAACTCATGTCACCGCCCGATGGCCACGCTCGCAGGCTCCTGCTCGTCTCCTATTGGTATCCGCCGGGCGTTGGCGCGGCGGCGGAGCGGATGCACTCGTTCGCGCGATATTTGCCGGAACATGGATGGGACGTTCACGTCGTGACAGCGGCGCGATCCGGAAATGCGCCTCAGGATCGCGGCGTAACCGTGCATGCCGTTCCGGATCCGCTGTCACCGTCGTCGCCCGCTTTCGCCGACTACGATCCTCGCCGCAAGCCGAGCCGGCTCCGAGCCTGGCTGCGGGAATGGACGTTTCCGGATCGATTCATCGCATGGCGACGCACGGCGCTTCAGGTGGCACGGAGACTGATTGAAAAAGGACGCGTCGATCTTGTCATGGCTTCGTTCCCCCCGGCGAGTGTCGTCGATCTGGCGCTTCGCCTGCACGATCTGAAAGGACCGCCGGTGGTGTTGGATTTTCGCGATCGTTGGCTGGGGCCCGGGGGGTACGAGCCGACGAGCGAGCGTGCCCGCCGGAAACATCTTGATCTTGAACGGCGATGCATCAGCGCGGCGACGGCGCTGGTCACGGTTTCGGAGGCGATGGCTGACGCGATCGCCGCCGAGCAGGGTTTTGCCCGCGAGCGTATTTTCGTGGTTCCCAACGGATATGATGAAAACGCGGCCGCACCGCCACCTCGAATCTCAGATTCCAAATCTCAGATTTGCATCTCCCATGTCGGAACCGTCATTCCCCGCAATCGGCCGGACCTCTTTTTCCAATCCGTCGCTGAGTTGCGGCGCGCGGGTAATCTCTCTGCCGTGAATTTCGAGTTCGTTGGGAATCTTTCCAGGGATTACCTGCAATCGCTGGGACTTGACGACGTGATCCGCGCGACGGGATTGGTACCGCGCGATGAGGCGCGTCGGCGCATGGCCGAGGCTGACGCGCTCCTTCTTCTCACCGGCGAATACGTTGGGCGCTGGGGTTACAACGCGAAGCTCTTCGAGTATGTCCGGAGCGGCCGGCCGATCCTTTGCCTGGAGGAGCGCCTGGGTTCGAACGATCGTCGATTGTTGGAGGCGTTTGCCGGCAATCATTCTTTCTTCGCTCCGATGGGCGACGCTGCGGCCCTGGGATCGACGATTGGGAAACTTGGCGATCATCTCAAGAGACACCCCGAGACGTGCGTTTTCTCCCAGTCCTTTGATGTATACAGCCGGCGGAATTTGGCTGCCCGGCTGGCTGGATACCTATCCCACGTCATTCGCTAAACGATTGGTTCACTCTAACCCACTGAAAAATCGAAGCTTGGAGCCGTACGCCCGCGCATGACCGCGGGGAATTCAAATCGCCAAAAAAGCTCCGATGTTAGTGGACACTAATTTGATGTTGGCATTATTGCCCATCGGCGCGTCTCGCTTTTGAGGCGCATTACTTCAAATTAACACTGGACTTACGATCTTTCTTTTGGCAAAATACTTCTCCTATGTCGGCCGCTTATCGGTCGCGGTGCGTAAACAAGCTAGTGTCTCCTAACGAGGTGATCCATGGTCGCTCCTGCCGCTCCTTCAAAGAGTGAGACGTCCAACGGACTGTCCCTTCCACTTTTGGATGATTCCATCCAGACGACGCTTCAAGCCGAGCGCGATCGGATGATGCGCGAGGCCGGAATCTCCGTCGGCCCCGTAAACCACTTCAAGCGCCCCAAGGAACGGGCCTTCACCAAGGCCGAGCGCGGGCAGGTGACGATCTGGCTCGGCGGGCTGACGCTGCGCCACGAGCAGCTCATCGTCGCGGGGCTCGAGGGGCTGGGCTACAAGGTCGGCCTCATCCCCACGCCGATCAAGGCGGACTTCCAAGCCGGAAAGGAGTTCGGCAACAACGGGCAGTGCAACCCGACGTACTTTACGGTCGGCTCGCTGGTCAACCATCTCAAGCGGATGCGCGACGAAGAGGGGATCCCGCTGGAAAAGATTCTCAGCGATCACCTCTTCATCACCGCGGGGGCCTGCGGGCCGTGCCGCTTCGGCATGTACGAGGCGGAGTACCGGCTGGCCTTGCGCAACAGCGGTTTCGACGGGTTCCGCGTCATGCTCTTCCAGCAGGGCGGCGGGCTTGATCAGGCGGCCGTCGAAGCGGGGCTGGAGTTCAATCTGAATTTCTTCCTGTCGCTGCTCAACGCGATGTTCATGGGCGACATCCTCAACGAGGTCGCCTACCAGATCCGCCCGTACGAGGTCGAGCCGGGTAAGACGAACGAAGTGCTCAACAAGTGCATGGCGATTTGCGAGGCGTCGCTGCGCAAGCGCAACTACGACGAGATTCACGGCGGCGTCCTCTCGGCGCTGCTTTCGAAGATCGCACCGGTCAAGACGCCGGCGGACGCGGCCAAGTTCCTCGATCAACTCAAAGGGACGTATTACGCCGAGGTATTCGATCAGTGCCGCAAGCTGATCGAGGAGGAGATCGAGGTCGATTTCCTGAGGGCCAAGCCGATCTGCAAGGTGACCGGTGAGTTCTGGGCGCAGACGACCGAGGGCGATGGGAACTTCCGCATGTTCCCGTTCCTGGAGGGCGAGGGGGCGGAGGTGCTGGTCGAGCCGGTGGCGACGTGGATTTGCTACATGCTGCACCAAGCGGGCCTGAAGGCGGGCGACCGTAAGGGGCTGCACGAGGATGGATCGAGTCCGTCGAAGTGGAACATCAAGGCCCGGTTGGCCGACGAGATGGCGATTCGCAAGAAGCTCTTCACCTTCGACATCGCCGAGCGGATTATCAAGCACGAATACAACAAGCTCCGCGAGGCGCTCGGCGGCACGGTACACGAACTCGCGAATCAACTCGAGCTCACTCGCGCGGGGCATCCCTACTACAACAGCCGGGCGGGCGGCGGCGAAGGGCACCTCGAAGTCGCCAAGAATATCTATTACAGCAACAAGGACATGGCCCACATGGTGCTGAGCCTCAAACCGTTCGGGTGCATGCCCAGCACGCAGAGCGACGGGGCCCAGGCGGCGGTCACGT
>CAYMXF010000344.1:0-3910 GCA_964393935.1 uncultured Planctomycetaceae bacterium | reverse complement strand
GCCCGATCATCACGGAAGATGACCGGGCTGCCACGCTTTTTGAGATTCACAGGCGGCGTTGTCTCATTATCATTTAGACGGTTGCAACGCCGCCGACAAAAACACATCCGTATCGAAACGAGCCTCCGAAAGGGCGTGCCGTATGGCGGATGTTGACCAGCGTCCGGTCGCCGACCACGCCGAGCCTGATGCGACGGAAAACTTCGAAAACAGCCCGCTCTTTACCACCGCCTTCCTCTTTTCGCTTGCAGTTCTTAATTGATGCGCCCGCCGGACATGTTCTAGCGATCGCGGCGCTCGTGGCCATCGCCTACCTCCCCAGCTTCCGCGGCGTGTTCGTGATGGACGACTACGCCGGGATCGTCGACAACCGACTCATCCGACAGGTCTTTCCGCTCGGGCGATTCCTGGATTCATCGCAGCCTCTCGTAGATGTTACGCTGGCGCTCAACTACGCCGCCGGCGCCTTGAATCCCTGGGGCTATCACTTCGTCAATCTAATCATTCATCTTCTGACGGCGTTGACGCTCTATGGCGTTGTCCGCCGCACGACTGCAATCGGCGGCGATCAGCAACCCGTCAAGGCCGGTCACGGGTTAGCGTTGATCATTGCGACGATTTGGGCCGTTCACCCTTTGCAAACCGAAAGCGTCACCTACGTTATTCAACGAAGCGAAGCGATGATGGGCCTTTTCTACCTGCTCACGCTCTACTGCGTCATTCGGGGGATGCAAGCAACTCGCCCCGCGAGATGGTATATCGCCGCGGTCATCGCATGCGCGGCGGGGATGGTCAGCAAGGCGGTGATGGTGACCGCGCCGATCTTAGTGTTGCTCTACGATCGGTGTTTTTCGGCAGGCCCATTTGCAATAGTTCTGCGGCGCAGGTGGGGTCTTTACCTGGGTCTGGCCATGACCTGGCTGGTCCTCTTCGCGCTCGGCGTCGTTCGAGGAGTCATGGACACGCCGCAAGCCGAGCCTCCGACGGTCGGCTTCGGCTACAAGGGCGTCACGCCGCTCGAATACCTACAAACGCAGCCCGGGGTCATTTTGCACTATCTCGCGCTTTCGTTCTGGCCACGAGGGCTTTGCCTGGACTGCGGTTGGCCCGTTGCAAGAACGACACTGCAAGTCGTCGGTCCGTCTGCGATCATCGGTGCTTTGATTATCGTATCCTGTTGGGCCTTTTGGCGAAGGAAGGCCGCCGGGTTCCTGGGCTTGGCGTTCTTTCTTATTCTGTTGCCGACGTCGAGCTTCATCCCCATCAAGGATCTCGCCTTCGAGCACCGCATGTACCTACCGCTGGCCGCTGTCGTCGCGCTGGCAGTGATGGGAATGAAATGGCTGGTTTTACATCAATGCAAGCGGCGCAAGCCTGCGATTGCAATCTCGACGATTATCGTAGTCGTCCTTGCGGTTTCGACATGGACGCGCAACCAGCTCTATGCGGACCCCGTTGCGCTATGGCGAGACGCGATCGCCAAGGCCACCGATCATCCACGCCCGCATAACGCCCTCGGTTACGCACTCATGTCGCGCGGCGACATCGCCGGTGCGATGCTTGAATTTGAGGGGGCCCTGAAACTCGATCCGCAAAACGCCGGCGCGTATGCGAACATGGGCGAAGCCTACGTGCGCCAGCAGCGCTACGCAGACGCAGTAAAAGCCTTTCAGACAGCGCTGGGAATCAACCCGAATGGCTTGGGAGCGAGCGTACACTTCTATTACGGTGCTGCGCTGTTGGAACTCCGCCGCCTGGACGAAGCGATTGAAGAGTTCACGGCGACGATCAGCCTCGACCCCCAGCGGGCCGATGCTTACTACTACCTCGCTACGGCGCTTCGACTGGCCGGACGGCGGGAATCCGCGGCGGCGGTCTTTCAACAGGCGTTAGGTGTCAATCCGCGCTACGTCGAGGCGATGGTGGATTTAGGACTGACGCTGGCGGAACTCGGTCGACAAAAGGAGGCGGTCTCTGTCTATCGGTCTGCTATTTCCCGCGCGCCGGCCGAAAAGCGCAACGTGTTGATCAAAGCGAACTACAATCTCGGAATAGCCCTGCGAGAGCTAAAACGACCAAATGAAGCGGCAGCGGCATTCCGCACGGCGTTATCGCTCGACCCTAACCACGAACGTGCAAAGGCCGAATTGGAGACGCTGCTGAAGACGCCTCGATAGAGAATAAGCAATCATTTGGCGCCCCATCCAATGCCGAAGGCAGGGGTGGGGGACTGATGCAAAGCCGCTATCATCCGCACCGTGCAAACTCGTCTTATGGATCGTTGGACCCTTCTCGCCCTCTTCGGCGTGGGGGCTTTCATGTTTTGGGGCGCTGGCCATTACACCGTCTTTGACGACGAAGGTTTCAGTTGCCGTCGCTACGCCATGCCGCTGGGCGAGATGGTGTCGGCGCTCTGGCATGGCGCGGAGCCCGACCCGCCGCTCTATTACATCCTGCAAAACATCTGGGTGCACCTCTTCGGCGTCGGCCCGCTCGGCCTGAGAAGTCTCTCCATTGTGATGTTCCTCATCGGGCTCGTCTTGATCCGCCAGGCTGGACGATCGTGGTTCGGCGGTCACACGGGCCTGGTCGCGATGGCCGTCTGTGCCCTGCATCCCGCGCATCTTCTCTTCGGTCTCGCCGGGCGGTGGTACAGCACCCTGTTCTGCCTCGTCGCGCTCTTACTCTGTGTGACCGCGCATCTTCGTTTTCAAAGCACCATCACGGGGCGATCGATCTGCGCGTGGGCCTTGACCGCCGCAGCCGTCTGCTACACCAACTATTTCGGCGTCGCGGTCGTCGCACTGACGTGGTTGGCGGCGATAGGGACTCGCACGGATCGCCGCGGATGGCTCAAGGCGGCCATTCTGTTTCTAATCCTATACGCTCCTTGGCTGCCGGCGTTCTGGAGAGCGCTTTATCGATTCCCGCAGTTTGGCTTTTCATGGGATCAGTGGATTCGAACGGGCGCGCGAGTCGTCATGGCCTTGACGACCGGCAACCTCGCCTCGGTCGGGACCTGGTGGGTGTGGGCGCCGATCGGAGTGTCTGTATTGACGTTCCTGATTACCCGGCCGCACCGCAAACGTGCCGCCGGACTTTTCTTGATCGTCGTGGGCTGCCTCGTCGCCGGAGTTCTGTCACGCACGATGATCGACAAGTATGTGATGGCGTTCAGCGGGCCGACGTGCCTCCTGATGGCGGCCCTATTTGTCGAACAACGGCGCAATCGACGCTCGTGGATTCGCCGAGTGACGGTGAGGATTTCGGCGGCGGCGTTGGCTGTCGCGTGGCTCGGATGTTATTTCAATCTGATCATCGAGCAGAATTGGTCGAGCCTGCGATGGCTCGATCCCTACGAGCAGGTCTTGGCCGAGATGGAAGGCAATTCCTCATCCCCGCCGCTGACCGATTGGGTCATCAGTCATCCTGGGGCACGATACTATTTCGGCTGCATGATGGCCCGTCGTGCCGAGCCGAACGGAACGATCCGTCCGGACGTTTGGCGGCACTTCGCCGAGCCGCCGATGCCGGGTGCCGGCGCATTGGCTCAAACGGCGGCGACGCCGGAATCCATGCTTGAGCGTCTCGGCCAATCGAGGCCGTCAAGAGTATTGACGATCCGCGGCGCCGAATTCGCCGATTCACCGGCGTGGTCGATGCTTCAAAACGCCCTTAGAGGCAGCTATGAACCCACCTGGGAGCGAGGCTATTTGGACGACCCGGACGCGGAGTGGAAGGACGAGCTTGATCCCGGTTTCAAGCATCCGAAGCGGCGGATTACGGTTCGCAATTATCAGCGGCGAAATGGACGTTGATGATTACGACTTGAGCAATAAGCTCATAATCTCTGATCGCGTCGCGACGTTGCCGCACTCGCCGCGCAGGGCCGACGTGACCATTACACTGC
>CAYMXF010000343.1:0-3934 GCA_964393935.1 uncultured Planctomycetaceae bacterium | reverse complement strand
CCGCCGTCCATCGAAATCACGTTGCGGTAGCCCATCTTCATCAGGCTCTCGGCGGTCAAAGCGGATCGAAAACCGCCGCCGCAATAGACAATGATCTCGGCGCTGGCGTCGGGGATCGCCTGTTCGATGTCGCGCTCGATAATGCCTTTGCCCAGATGCACGGCCTTGGGTATATGGCCGGCGGCCCATTCGCTTTCCTCGCGGACATCGACCAGAACGAGCTTGTCGCCGCGATCCAATCGAGGCTTGACGTCCTGGATCGTCGTTTCGCGAATACCCTTCTTGGCCTCATCGACGAGCTTCAGAAAACGCGGTGCGTGCCTGGCCATGAGTGCGACCTCCATTCCCCGACGGTTTCCAACGTGCCGCCCGAGATTGTCGAATGCTTCGATCAGATCGTCAAGACAGCGATCTGGAGCGGGTGCGGTTTGACAGTCGCGGATGACCCATTTACAAGCGGCGGCCATGTGGAAATTGATCGTCGGCATCGCGGCCATCGTTGTGGCGATCGCGGCGATCGGCGTGGGACTTGCCGCGCTTCGCGCCGCGACTCTCCGGCGCAGGCGGTATCAGGCTGCCGCGCGGCTCTGGCAGGAAACAGCGCCGGAGCGTCGACGCACGGCGCTCGAATCGTTGACGTGCGGATCGGACCTCGATGCCGCCGCGTGGTATCTGCTGGGCTGCGCTTATTTACAAGAGGGACGGCTGCGGCTGGCGGCGCGGGCCTTCGGCGTCGCGCACCACGCGGACTACATGCTGGAAACGGCCGCCCTGCTGACCTTCGCCTGCCTCAAGGCCTCGGAAGGGCGGGACTCAGACATCATCGAGCAGACGATCCGCACGTGGCACGAAATGCGCGAACCCGATCTACTCCGCCGAAAAGAAGACCACTTGATGTTGGATTGTCTCGCGTCAACGGTGGCGGCCCCCCCACCGCTCTCGCCGTTGGGCCGATTGATCTGGTTCACTGTTCCATCGAGTCAGCAAGCAAAGATGGGGAAAATGCTCGCGAACGACGTTCCCAACGCCAAGGCGCTGCGGACTGCCACCCAAAAAAGTACGTGAAAAAAAGCAATCGACGAATCAGAGCCGCGACCGTAAGGGAGCGCCGAGAGATTTTCCGTGACCAGCGATACTCAATCTTCACGCTGTGCATCCTGATTATTCACTTTGAACGGCCCATATCTTGCGCGAGACGCACAAGTCCAAGTGCCAGCATCACCCGGCGCTCCCTTACGGTCGCGGCTCTGCTCCGCACCGGCTGAAAGCCGGTGCCACAAATACTTCAGACGCTGAGTTCCAACAGTTCCTTCGGCACGGTCGTGAGATTGTCGTGACCGGTCTCGGTCACGACGATGAGGTCTTCGATGCGGATGCCGCCCCAGCCGGCGTAGTAGAGCCCCGGCTCTACCGTGACGGCCATTCCGGCTGCGATCTTCTTCTGAATCGTTTTCTTCAATCGCGGGTCCTCGTGGATCGCCAGTCCGACGCCGTGGCCGGTCCCGTGTTGAAACGCGTCGGCGCAGCCCTTGGACGTGAAATAGTCGCGGCAGAGGGCGTCGAGTTCGTGGCAGGTCTTGCCCGGGCGAATGCCGTCGAGGCATCGCTTCTGTGCTTCAAGGACGAGGCCGTACACCTCTCGCGTCCGCGCATCGGCCTTGCCCATGAAGATCATGCGCGTCAGGTCGCCGCAATAGCCTTGGTAGATGCCGCCGAAATCGAGCAGGACGAGTTGATTGCGTTCTAATTTTCGCGTCGGCGACGGGAGATAGTGCGGATTGCAACTCGTCTCGCCAAAGGCCACGATCGGATCGAAGCTGTTGCCGTCGCTGTTCTCGCGGAGGTAGTTGCCGATGGCCAGGGCGACCTGCCGCTCGGACATGCCGGGCTTGATGGTGCCCGCGATGTATTTGAAACAATCGCCGGTGATCGCCTGGGCCTTGCGGATCAGTTCGATCTCATCCGGCTCCTTGCGGACGCGGATCGAGGCCATGATCTCCTCGGCGGGGTGCCAATCGACCTTTGACGCTTCCTTCAACAGCCCGGTGGCGTCGCAGTAAAGCAGTGCATCCTGCTCAAAACCGACCCGCTTGGCACCGGCAGGAAGTAGCTCCATCACCTTCTTCGCAAAGACTGCGGAGTTCGTCGGGGATTCGATCTGCTGCGCCGTTACGCCGGACAATTTCGAGGCTCCCGTGATATACCGGCCGTCACAAAGCAGGTCGCAACGGGCCGAATGGATCAGCGCGAAGCCCTCGGGGTCGCCGAAGGGCTGGACGTCCCCCGGCATCATGGGCTTGAAGCCTGTGACGTATTGCACGTTCTTGGGGTTGGAAAGAAACAGCGCGTCGAGTGACGCGGCCTTCATGGCGGCACGGACACGATCCAGGCGTGTGGCATTCATGGAAAGACCTCCCCCACCGCTGTGGACGGTGGGTGGACTGTTTTATCCGCTGTACCAATCGATGGCAACGACCGACTTGCGGCGTAAGGCGGAACGCCGCATAGTAAGCGCCGGCGAGTGCCAGGATTGTCCACTCTTGACAAGGAGCCTTCCATGTCCTCACGACGCGATTTTCTGACCGGTTTAGGCGTATTTGGCGGGTTGGCGCTACTTCCCGAACAACTGGGACTTACGCCGGCGATGGCGTTCGATGACAAGGGCGGGCCGCCCGCGACGTACACGCTGCCGCCGCTGCCTTACGACTACAAGGCCCTCGAACCGTACATCGACGAACAGACGATGCGCATCCACCACGACAAGCATCATCAAGGCTACGTGGACGGGCTGAACAAGGCCCTCGCCGGGTTGGCGGCGACACGGGATAGCAATGACCTGGCCAACGTGCCGTCGCTCACGCGGCAACTGGCGTTTCACACCGGCGGCTACTTCAACCACATCGTCTTTTGGGACAATATGGCCCCGGCCGGCAAGGGCGGCGGTGGAAAGCCCGACGGAAAGCTCGCCGCGGACATCGGCCGCGACTTCGGCAGCCTTGAGAAATTCCAGGCGCATTTCAACGCGGCAACGGAGAAAGTCGAAGGCAACGGCTGGGGCGTATTGGCTTACCACGGGGCGCTCAAGCGCCTGGTCATACTCACGTTGATGAACCAGCAGTTAGGCACGCCGGCGGGGACGATTCCCCTGCTCATGTGCGACGTGTGGGAGCACGCGTACTATCTGAAATATCAAAACAAGCGGGCGGACTACATCAAGGCGTGGTGGAACGTCGTCAATTGGAAGAACGTCTCCGAGCGGTACTACGCCGCGACGCAGGGTTGATCCGACGATGAACTGTCCAAAGTGCCGCGCCGAGATCGAGGGAGACAGCAAGTTCTGCAAGAACTGCGGCGCAACCGTCGAAAGCGCGACAAGCCCTACCATGGGAACTCCATCCCCCATCGAAGCTGCCGCATCCGCAGGCCCACGCGGGCCGGACCCCTATCGCGACCCGGCATTGGAAAAGCAAGTCTGGCAGGGCCGACCGGCGTGGCGGGCCTACTTCGGAATCTGGATGTTATGGTTGATCGGCAGCCTCGTCGGTCTCTATCTGGCCCACAAATACACGGTCGAAGATTCGTTCTGGCGGAAGGCCCTATGGATGTTGATCGGCGCGTCGGCGATCGTCCTGCTCGTCCGCGAAGCCCTCGTCATCCTCGGTCAACGCTACCGGTTGACGACGCAGCGGTTGTTTCTGCACCGCGGCATCCTCACGCAAGTGACCGATCAGTTGGAGTTGGTGCGCGTCGAGGATGTCCGCCTGCGCCAGGGCGTCATCGACCGGCTCGTGAATACCGGCGACATCGAGATCATAAGTTCAGACGAGACCGACAACAAGCTCGTCCTGCAATCGGTATGTACCCCCGCCGAAGTCGCTGAACACGTCCGTCGCAACGTCCGCGGCGCCCGCGGCAAGGGGACGCTGTTCGTGGA
>CAYMXF010000342.1:2739-3938 GCA_964393935.1 uncultured Planctomycetaceae bacterium | reverse complement strand
TCCGACGAATCGAGGACGGCCATGAAGGCGGCTTGGGGGATGGCGACGCTGCCGACCTGCTTCATCCGCTTCTTGCCTTCCTTTTGCTTTTCGAGCAGCTTTCGCTTGCGCGTCACGTCGCCGCCGTAGCACTTCGCGGTCACATCCTTGCGGACGGGTTTGATGGTCTCGCGGGCGATAATCTTTCCGCCGATCGCGGCCTGAATGGGGATTTCAAAGAGGTGCCGGCTGATTTCCTTTTTTAGGCGCATGATCAGGCGGCGGCCGCGGCCCTCGGCGCGGGAGCGGTGGACGATGATGCTCAGGGCATCGACGGGCGTGCCGTTGACGAGGATGTTGAGCTTGACCAGATCATCGGCGCGATAGCCGATCAACGCGTAGTCCATCGTACCGTAGCCGCTGGTGACGCTCTTAAGGCGGTCGTAATAGTCGTAAATCACTTCGGCGAGGGGGAACTCGTAGGTCAGCACGACGCGTTCGGGCGAGAGATATTCCGTTCGCATGTGTTGGCCGCGACGTTCTTCGCTGAGCTGCATCACGTTCCCGATGTACCGGGAGGGGATGATGATTTCGGTCCGGACGTAGGGTTCGCGGACCTCGGCGAGCTGGTCCGGCGACGGCATGTCGGCGGGCGATTCGATGATGCGTACGACGCCGTCCTTGAAGACGATCTCGAAGCCGACGGTCGGCGCCGTCTGCACCAGGTCGACGTCGCTTTCGCGCTCCAGGCGTTCCTGGATGATCTTCATGTGCAACAGGCCGAGAAAGCCGCAACGGAAGCCGACGCCCAGCGCGGCGCTGGCGGCGGGCGTGAAGTTGAAGCTCGAATCGTTGAGCCAGAGCGTCTCCATCGCCTCGCGAAGTTGCGGGCTGGTCGTGCCGGGACCGGGGTAGAAGTCGCAGAAGACCATCTGCTGCGGCGGCTTGTAACCGGGCAGCGCGGCGTCGCAAGGGTTGGACTCGAGGGTGATCGTGTCGCCGATGCTGACGTCGTGGATGGTCCTGATGCCGGCGAAGAGATAGCCGACCTGCCCGGCGGTCAACTCCGGACAACTGGTAATCTTCGGGGCGAAGATGCCGACCTCGCTGACCTGGTGGGTCCGGCCGGCGGCCATGAGGCGGAGGCGGTCGCCCTTTTTCACCGAACCGTCCACCATTCGGACGTGACAGACGACGCCGCGGTGCGGATCGACCTTGGC
>CAYMXF010000342.1:0-2639 GCA_964393935.1 uncultured Planctomycetaceae bacterium | reverse complement strand
GGCGCGGCTGACTTCGTAGTGAAAATCGACGTGGCCGGGGGTGTCGATGAGGTTGAGCGAATAGGTTTGAGGTTTGGGGCTTGAGGCTTGGGAGGTGTTCGGGCCGAGGTATTCGTAATTGAGACAGGCGCGGTTGGCTTTTATGGTGATGCCCATCTCGCGCTCGAGGTCCATGTCGTCAAGGAATTGCTCGCGGAATTCGCGATCGGTGATCGCGCCGCAGCGCAGGAGCAGGCGGTCGGCGAGCGTGCTTTTGCCGTGGTCGATGTGGGCGATGATGGAGAAGTTTCTAATCCGGTCTATATCCACCGCAGGATTCTATCAGGGAGGCGGGTTATTGATAGTCGCGCCGGCCGCCGAAGGCGCCGTTATCGAATCGTCGGCCAGATGTCGAAGCCGGTACTGTCGCTGAATCGAGTATCGACGTGCCGAAACTCCGCATGACCATCGAGGAAGCCGACGTCATAGGTGGACGCTTTTCGATGCCAGCCGGGCCCCTGGGATTGCAAGAGGCTTTCGCCGTACTGCCCGCTGCGCGGCCGCGCATCGTACATGAAGTAGTTCATGCAGCTCTCGGTGAAGAGGACGAATTTGGCGGCCTCGCCGCCCACTTTGCGAGCGAGCATCTCTTCGCCTTCCCGGGAGAATGAATCCAAATTGCTGTAGATGGATTCGTCACCGTCCCACGGCGGTCCCTGAACCCAATACCAGTTGATGGCAAAACTGTTCCCGTTGACCTCCCATGAACAAAACGCATCTGGTCCGGGGAAGTCCGCGGGAAGCTGATCGCCCACGAGCGGCGTGGTCCACGACTTGTCCGAAGGGCAGATGTAAGCCTTGATGGGAGCCGCTTCGCCGACGCCCGGGGCGATGTACTTGTTGTACGGCCGCACGCTGGTCGGCAGGAGAAATGTATCGAGGGATGCGAATCTGGGGTCGGGATTCTGGCGGGAGTGACGAAATCCCCCGTAGCTATACTCGCTGACGGTGCCGATGCCGAGATAGCCGAATTTCGCGACGTACCAGGGCTGTGCCCGCTTCCCGACATCGTCCATGTACATGTTCGCCGTTTTGGTCAGCGTACCGAGGTTCGACATGCAGTAGGCGATGTTCGCCGTCTCCCGTGCGCCGCTGAGCGCTGGAAGAAGGAGCGAGATGAGGATGGCGATGATGGCGATGGTCATGAGCAGTTCGATCAGCGTAAACGCGTTTCGCTTCATGACGCGACTCCCGATCCACTCGTACATTGAGGACAGCGCGCGTTCAAACCCTTCTTGGTGAATTTCAGATAATAAACGCCGTGCTTGGAACAATGGGCGGCCGGCTTGCCGGTGCGTTGGCCGCACGAGGGACACGCGAATTCGATGGACCGTTCACGGCTGGACCGACCGCGCCCCACGCCGGCCGAAGTCCCGCCGCTTCGGGGTGAAGGCGCCGTCGAGGCACGGGCAAATTCTTCGAACGTCACTCGGAAGTGAGTGTTGCATTTCGTGCAGAGAAGATCGACGGCGTGTAAGCCCTCTGCCGTAACATGACGGGATTGGCGAGTCTCCAGAGCGAATACGACGCCGGCCACGCCAAAACCCCCGAGGGTCACTGCGAGCTTGATTCGGTTTGCAGGAGTCAAAAGTTGTCCCCAGCGAACATGAACGTCATGAGACAACCGCAAATTACGACAGAACGATATCTCGCCTCCTCACGAGTCGGGATTATACCAAGAGCCGTGGAGGAAGAATAAACCCACGGACATCGGTTCCGCGGGCCTCTTATGGGTTGATCGTTCAAATACGGCTACCGCCGCGAAAAAACGTTTTAGGGGGGCGTCTGTTCTTGCGTTTGCTTTGATGGCCAAGTCTCGTAACCGGCGTCGCCGCTGTAGCGGGTATCGACAAAGCGGTACTCGGCATGGCCATCGATGAAGCCCATCGCGTAGGTGGAAAACTTGCGATGCCAGCCGACGCCGAGTTCCTGAAGTTCGCTCGTGCCGTAGTCTCCGCCGGCGGGCCGAGCGTCATACATGTAGACGTCCATGTTGTTCTCCATGAACAGGACGAATTTTCCTGCCTCGCCACCGACCTTGAGCCGGAGCATGTCGGTCCCGTGCTGGCTCATGGTTTCAATGGGTGAATAGCCGTCGCCGAACCACGGCGGCGACTCCATCCAATTCCAATTCATGGCGTAGCTGTTTCCGTAGACCGTCCACGACGGATAGATCTCGGCGCCTTCTTCCACCGTAGGAATAAAGCTGCCGACCGCCGGCGAATTATCAGATTTGTCAGACGGATCAATGTAGGACTTGATGACGGTCTTGGTCGTGATGCCCGGTGCGATGTACTTGTTGTACGGGCGCAGATTGGTCGGTATGAGGTAAGTGTCCAAAGTCGGATATTGGAGGTTTTGCCGCGTGTGCTGGAAGCCGCCATATACCCACTCGGAGATAAAACCGTAATTGAGGCCCTGAATATCGAGCCACCAGGGCTGCGTCGGCTTGCCCTCATCGTCCATATACATGTTGGCGACTTTGGTCAATTCGCGAAGGTTGGCCTGACACAACGCGATGGCCGCCGTCTCTTTCGCGGCGCTAAGCGCCGGCAGCAAAATCGAGATCAGGACCGCGATAATCGAGATCACGACCAAGA
>CAYMXF010000341.1:0-3939 GCA_964393935.1 uncultured Planctomycetaceae bacterium | reverse complement strand
GGCCGGGCTTCCGCCTGGAGCGGATGACGGTCGTCGCCGAGCCGCTCACCGTCGGTCAATGGGCGCAGGACAATGGCAAGGCGGGCCTCCTCGAATCGGACACCACCGCCAAGCGGCGCGTCGCCACCCTCGTCCCGCGCTACGCCAGTCGGGGCGACGACGGATCGACCTTCATCCCCGGCGAGACCTTCATGGCCGACGGCTGGGCGACGGCCGGTCACGTCGTGATCCAGTCACCGCTCCTCTTTCAGGGCGGCAACCTGATGGCCGTCCGCGACCCCAAGAGCGGCGAGCGCATCCTTCTCATCGGCGAAGGGGAGATTTATCGCAACACGGCATTGGGGCTGATTCGCGACCAAGTGCTCGAAGCCTTTCGCATCGAGATGGGCGTCGATCGCTGCGTCGTGCTACCTTCCGTCTCCTATCACATCGACTACGAAGTCTCCGTCCGCGCGGTCGGCGACCGGCTCGTCGCGTTTGTGAACGACACCCCTTCAGCGGCGAAGGCGATCATCGCGACGGGCTTGGATGCCCTGCACGCAGGCGGCGCGCTCCCGTTGCAAGACGCCGACACAGCGCGAGTGATGCTGACGGCCGGTCATGCACGCGAATTGATCCAACTCCTCGACGACAAAGTCTTTCGCGGCGCACGGCAGCAAGGGCAATTCCCCGAGTCGCTCGCCCGCCAATTCAGCAAGAGCCTCGTCGACTCCGATGTGGGCAATTTCCAGCGGTTCCTCCTGGCGCTGGACCTCTTGACCGGGGAGGCCGCTCCCTCTGACGCACCGGCGATGGACCCGAACCTCTCTGAATACGTCGCGGCCATCCGCCGCCGCAACGACGACCGGCGGCGGCTTCATCAACAACTCGCCGACCTGGGCTGGCAGGTCGTCGGCATCCCCAGCCTCGCCGAGGCGGATCGAGGCATCAACTACCTCAACGGCATCCACGCCCGGGGTCTGTTCCTGATGCCGGCCTACGGCGGCCTCTACGCCCCCCTCGATAACGCGGCGGCCGATGCCTTTCGCCAGGCGATGGGGCCGGATGTACGGATCGTCCCAATCCTCAGCGCCGAAAGCCAACGGCGGAACGGCGCCGTCCACTGCGCCGCCGCCGTCTATTGTGGCACCGGTCGCTGATCGGCCGCGGCGGACTCTTAGCCGCTGTGTAGCGTCCGGGACGATGCAATCTCTTCATTTAGCCCCCCCACCCCCCACAAGGAGCCGCAAACGGCAGAGGTTGGGGCCTGAGACTTGGGGCTTGAGTGAGGCCGGGGCGGCGTTTTTTTTGTTTGGTTGAACAAGCCTGAACGAGCTTGAACAGTCGCCGCCAACGCGGAACGCGGAAGTCGGAATGCGGAATTAAATCCACAGATGAATGCAGATGGGCTGTGATCTTCCCCACGATTCGTGGACACCCAGATAAGGGAGTATAAAGACTTCCGGGAGGTGACCATGAGTCAAGGAATGACGCGACGGAGGTTCACGAAGGAGTTCAAACAGGAGGCGGTTCGTCTCAGCGAGCAGCCGAACAAGGGGGTGCAGCAGGTCGCGGCGGACCTGGGGCTCCCGGTGAAGTTTCTCTACCGCTGGCGGTATGCGGTGGCCCGCGAGGGCGCCGACGCCTTTCGGGGTCACGGTCATCGCCTGGCCTCCGAGGCGGAACTGGTCGAGCTTCGGCGGAAGGTGGCCGAGCTGACGATGGAGCGTGACATCCTAAAAAAAGCGGCGGCCTGGTTCGCCAAGCAGCAGCTCTGAGGTATGCGTTCATGCACGAGCATCGAAGCGTCTGGCCGCTTCGGGTGATGGGTCGAGTCCTGCACGTCTCGCGGAGCGGCTACTACGCGTGGCGTCGCCGCGAACCGGCGGCTCGATCCCATCGCCGCATGGCGTTGCGCACGGCGATCCGGCAGGCCCACGAGAGCAGCCGCCGGACCTACGGCAGCCCGCGGGTAACGGCGGCCTTGAAGCAGCGCGGCGTGGCGTGCTGTGTGAACACGGTGGCGAGAATCATGCGTGATGACGGGCTCGCGGCGAAGATTCGCCGGCGCTTCAAGGTCACGACGGACTCGTCGCACGACTTGCCGACGGCGCCCAATCGCCTGGACCGCTGCTTCGAACGAGGCCGCCCGAACGAGGCGTGGGTGAGCGACATCACCTTCATCGCCACCGACGAAGGGTGGCTGTACTTGGCCACGGAAATGGACCTCTACTCTCGCAAGATCGTGGGATGGTCCCTGTCGGATCGGCTGACGGCCGAGTTGGTGTCGGGGGCGCTGACCATGGCGATCGCTCAGCGGCGGCCGCCGTCGGGTCTGTTGCACCACTCGGATCGGGGCTGTCAGTACGCCAGCGGATTGTTCCGTCGGCTGCTGGCCGCCCACGACCTCCTTTGCAGCATGAGCCGCAAGGGCAATGCCTACGACAACGCGCCGATGGAGAGTTTCTTTTCGACGCTCAAGCGGGAGTTGGTTCATCGAGCTTCTTTTGCGACCCGGGCCCAGGCCCGAACCGCTGTGTTTGAGTACATCGAGGTGTTTTATCCCGGCGCGCCGGGACCAAAGGCTGCACTCGGCCCTGGGCTACCAGAGTCCTACCGAGTTCGAAGCCCACGGACATGACCCTTAACCCCGTGTCCATAAAATGTGGGGAACATCATTCGACGATTCGACTTTTCCGCCAGCCCCTCGCCCCCTCTCGCTTTGCGTCCCCGCGTCTCTGCGTGAGCTTCCTCAAGCCCCAAGCCTCAGGCCCCAGTCCTCAAACCTCTGCGCGGCCAAACCAGCACCGCCCCGGCGACCAGGAGCGCGAGGATCGATAGGACCGCCCCCGCCGTGAAGCTCCACGGCCGGAACGCGAACTCGATCGTCGACCGACCGGCCGGAACTTCGACGGCCCGGAACAGATAGTTCGCCGGGTGGACCGGGGCCGGCTGCCCGTTCACGCGGGCGGTCCAGCCGGGATAGAACATCTCGTTCAGCACGACGACGCGCGGCCTCGCCGTCTCGACCGATAGCTCGACGCGATTGGTGCGAAACGATGCGATCTCGACGTGCTCGGACGGGTCGAGCGGCGCCGCGGCCGGCAAGGGATCGGCCGTCTCGATGGCGGGGCTTCGCTGCGGATCGATCCCGGCGGAGGTGACATAGGCCAGGACATCGTCATCGGCGGGGAAGGCCTGCGGCGACGCGGCGATGAACGCCCGAGGGCAATGGCCGCGGCAATCCAACATGGCCCACCCTTCGTCCGTCGGCGTGGGGCGCATGTCCGCCGGCGCATCCGATCGGGGAAGGTGCAAGGCGTCGATCGCCAGGAGACTCAAGTAGACGTCGGGAACGCCGCGGAGCGTCACCAACGCCTGCGAGGTGGAGGAGTCGAAGCCCTGCGTTTGGTTCAAGAAGCGGTTGTAGCGGCGTAGTATGTTGCTGGCGTAGCCGCCGATCGAAGCGAGGTTGTAGCGCATGGCCATGTTGGGGTGGATTGAGTGGTCGTAATATCGCGCGGGGTAGGGAGTCCGAGGCATCGCTTGCAGGAATGCGGAGTTGTAGTGCAATCGCGACGGGTCGAAACAATCCGTGAAGTGCGGGATATACGTGAAGAAGTCGCCCAACAGCAGGCCCGTGATGAACAGGACGCCGACGCGCGGCCGCCAACGCGATTTCAAAATTGTACTTGAGTGACCTGACCAACGCCGGAGCCCAACTATCGCCGCGAGACTCAGAAGCAGCAGCGTGCACGTTCGCAGGAGTTGCGCCGAGGCGAAGCGAGCGGCTTGCCGCTGCAATTCGGGGAACGGGTCGTTCGGCGATGGGATATTGATCTCGCGGCGATCGTAGACCCAATTCATCCATCGCTGCCATAGGGAGCCGGCCGTATCGGCGCCCCGCGCCGGGATCAACAACAGGACAAGGCAGCCGGCGAGCATCGCTATTCCAAAAAA
>CAYMXF010000340.1:0-3965 GCA_964393935.1 uncultured Planctomycetaceae bacterium | reverse complement strand
ACTACGCGGCGAACACCGAGCGGGCCGTCGCCGCCCCCCTACCGCAGGACAACACCGAGATGCTGCCGCTCAGCGAGGTCCACACGCCCAGCCAGCGAACGATCGACGAGGTCTGCGCGTTTCTTAAGACCAAGCCGTCCCGGATGATAAAAACGCTCGTATACGTCGAAACGCCAAAACGCCAAAACGCCAAAATGCCAAAACAGGAGGAGGCAGCCCTTCCTGTCGTGGTTTTGGTACGCGGCGATCATGAGGTCAATGAAAACAAGTTGAACCGCGTCGCCGGCGGAAGACTCGAACTCGCCGATACCGAGACGATTCGCCGATTGACCGGCGCGGATGTCGGATTCGCCGGGCCGCACACGCTCAAAGCACCCAGTCGAGTCATCGTGGATCAAGCCGTAGCCGTCATGCGTAACGGTGCGACGGGCGCGAACAAGACCGATTATCACGCGATCAACGTGAATCCCGGGCGGGACTTTCCGCTGACGACACCGGCTGAGAGCCGGTGCCACACTACTGTCGCCGACGTGCGGATGGTCCTCGATGGCGATCTGTCCCCCACCGGCAGCCGTTCGCTGATCCGCCTCAAGAAGGCGATCGAGGTCGGCCACGTCTTCAAGCTCGGCACGAAGTACAGCGACTCGCTCAAGGCGACGTTTCTCGACAACGACGGCAAGCCCAAGTCCTTCATCATGGGCTGCTACGGCATCGGCCTGAACCGCATCATGGCCGCGGCGATCGAGGCCCATCACGACGAGGGCGGGATCATTTGGCCGGCGTCGATCGCGCCGTTCTCCGTGCTGATCGTTGCCCTCGACCCGCGCGAAAAAGAGGTGATGGACACCGCCGAGCGAATTTACAAAGAACTGACCGATGCCGGTCTCGACGTCCTCTTCGATGACCGCGACGAGCGGGCGGGATTTAAGTTCAAGGATGCCGATCTCATCGGCATCCCCCTTCGTATCACTGTCGGACGAAAAGCGATGGCGGAAGGCGTAGTCGAGTTGAAAGAGCGGGCCAAGAGTGAAGTGGAAAAACACCCGCCTAACGATGTAACAAAGCGAATCGTTGGCCTGGTGACACGCCAATAAGAATGTGCTGTTAGACGTGATCTGCCGACGTATAATGTAACCAGGTAATCTACTTGTATCGGATGTATACAACTCGTTGAAATCTCGAACGATGGCGACTATGGTTCTTCCCAGTTTCGAGGCTGCATTTATGGCGGTAGACCGCGTGGGTGAGCTTTTGCGCCGGGCAACTCACGCGCTCGACGAAGCAGGCGTTTCCTACGCCGTTGTGGGAGGGAATGCCGTCGCTGCATGGGTCGCGACCAAGGACCCCGCGGCGATTCGCTTTACGAAGGATGTCGATATTCTTATCCGCCGGCGCGATCTATCAAAGATCGCCGATGCCATGAGCAAAATTGGTTTCGTACAGATCGAAACTCTCGGCGTGACGATTTTCACAGACGACAAGAAACCGAGCCCGAAAGAGGGAGTACATATTGTCTTCGCGGGTGAGAGGATTCGGGAGCATTATCATCATCCCGCCCCCGATCTTGATTTGGCGACACCGTGTGCTGACGGCCACAAGGTCATTGATTTGCCGTCGCTTGTCATGATGAAGCTACAATCATTCCGCTTAGTGGACCAGACTCACCTGGTAGACATGAAATCCGTCGGCCTCATCACAAAGGAACTGATCGCAAAGTTGCCGCCTGATCTGCGTGAACGACTCAAGCAAATCCCCGAACCGGACACCCACTGAAGTTCGTTAGAATCGCAGGCTGAACCGCCGTCCGCCTCACTTCCTCACGTGCATCACCAAGATCGCCGACTCGCCGATCGCCGAGCCGGTCGGGGCGCTGCCGAGCACCAGGTACTCCCCGTGCCGGGTCGTCACCGACGTCTTGATATTGAAGTACGGCAGGGGTGGGCTGACGCCGCCCTTGCTTTCCGCGACACTCGGCGGCGGTGGCTTCAATTGCAACGACGCTCCGATCTCGATCTTGACTACATCGTCCCCTCCTCCGCTGCCGACCATCCCCTTGACCTCCGCCATGATCCCGGGGACGACTTGCCCCTCGACTTCGAACTTGTCGCCTTCGACGGCAACCGTCGACAGACGGCCCAAGAGCGTCAACGAGCCGAACCGTTCTAACTCCTTGGCGACATCGGCGAGATCGCTTGGCATGGGCGGACCGGACGCGGGGCCGCCCGCCTTGGCTTGAAGGAAGGCAAATTCGATGGATACGCCCGAGACGGGGGTGTCCAATTCCCTCAACAAGGCTTCGGCCTGGCGAATCTCCTCGGGATCGCCCCTCAGTAGCACTTTCGATCTGCCCCGATCGCCGGAAAAACGTAAGCGTGGGCCACTGGCGACGCGGGCGAGTTGTTCGACCAATTCGTCGACGCGTCGATGCTGAATGCCGGCAATGGCGACGCGGGGACCGTCGCGCTGGGCCGTCATGCCGTCCATTTCGGCCGCGAGCCTGCGCGCCATCGCTTGTGTCTCCGGCGGCCCGCTGAAGACGATGCAGTTGGACTGCTCAACAGGATAGCTGGTGCACCCGGAAAACGTCGCCGACAACATGCTGGCGACCTCGCCACAGTTGGCGTTCGCCAGCTTTAAGACGACCGGCTCATAATGCTGCATTGCGGCGACGGGTTGCGACCGGCCGCCGCGCGAGGGCTGGGTCGTCGCCGGCGGCGACGCGAACGCGATGGCGGCCTGTGAATAAACACACAACATGGAAACGATGACTTGCATGATTGAACTCCTGAAAAGTTTTCATCCTTGGGGTTTGGGTTTCGGTACACCACCTGAATTCGTACTGCCCGCGGCGGCTCCGGCGTCTTCATAGAGCCAGACGATCCGCACACGCGGATTCGTCGATGCCATCGCCACCGCGGTATGGCCGCTCACGCGACAATCGCCCGCGGCCACGAGCGCCGCCTCATCCAATGAGACGGCTGGGTTTGCGATCTTCTGATGCGTCGAGGTTCGATCCACCACCACGTCAGGCGTCAGGGCGGTGCGTCGCACGTTTACGACCACAAGCCCCCCGGCCACAAGAATCACGACCGCGGCCGCACGGACCCACGGCTGCTGCCAGAAGCGCGGGCGTCGAACGCCGAGTGTCGCCGATTCCGCGATTCGGTCCGCCGCGCTGCCGAGCAATGAGAGGTCCTCGCCAAGCGCGTGCATCCGCGTGAAAGCCGCCTGACATTCGTCACACGCCGCCAAATGTTCGGCGACGCGAGTCGTGAGGACCGCTGACAGTTCCCCGTCGAGCCAGTCGGCCATCAGCGATCGGATTTCGTTGCACGATCTCACGTCAATCATCCTTCGCTTGCGTCCATCCATCCGGCCAACCGTTGCCTCGCCAGATGCACATGCGCCCGAACGGCCGATGCCGAGAGTCCCATCGCCGCCGCGATCTCGTCATAGGTCATTTGCTGCATCGCCCGCATCACCAGCGCCGCGCGTTGTTGCGGCGGCAATCGATCGATCGCCGACCGCAATTGTTCGAGCCGCTCGGCTTGCTCCATCGCATCTGCGGGACCGCCCTCCGTCGGCGGGTCCATCCATTCTCGCAGCGGCTCGGGCTTTCGCTTCCGTCGATGATTCAGGCACAGGTTCGTTACCGTCCGCACTATCCACGGGCCAAAGCGTTCCTCGCCCGTTCCCGGCCCACCGGCCGCCGCGATCTTGAACGCCTCCTGCACGAGTTCCTCCGCGTCGTCACGGTTCCACACGAACTTGACCGCCAACCGGCACATTCGCCGTCGAAGCTCGTCCAGCCGGCACGCAGGCTGTTGCGGCCCTTGCGGCTTGCCCTGCCGACCGGTCGGAACGTCTCTTACGTCCTCGCTCATCACACCGGTCCGCCGGCCATCGGCCGTCTCCAGAAGTGAACTGTCGCTCAGCGGCAAAGTGTTTAGTTGTACCCGGATTAT
>CAYMXF010000339.1:0-3965 GCA_964393935.1 uncultured Planctomycetaceae bacterium | reverse complement strand
TCGACCTCGTGCCGAAGATCATGATGGGCGGTCAAAACGGCAGCGGAACCGGCAACGCCCTGGAGGCGTTGCTCACCATGATGCTCTCCGATCGCCTCGGCAACGGCGACGGGCTGATGAAAGAGCAGAAGACCAACCCCGAGGCGCAGCGAATCCGCGACGAAATTCGCGGCGCGCTGGTGGAACGTAAGTCGTGAAAACTGATTTGCAACCGACGACTCGATGCGCCGCCTGCGGCGTGGAGAGCCCGGCGGCGGCGCGATTCTGTGCCCGATGCGGAAAGGCACTGCCGCCGAACGGTGGACCGTCACCATCTGACGATCTGCTGCTCCGCTCCGCCACGCGCTTGACGCCGCTCTTGGCGCAATGGCGCAAGCTGACCACGCGGATGACGCGCAAGGACGTGCGCCACCTGCTCGGCGAGCCGCTTCGCCTGCAACGGACGGAGAATTCAGAACAGTGGGTGTATGTCTATGAAGCCGTTTCCGACCAAGGCCAGACCGTCGAAGGCAAGGTGAAGTTCGACCCGTCAGACGGCCGCGTACTTTCGTGGACGGAACCGGATTGGGAATCGTTGAATCGGGTAGGGAACGGTGAATCGTGATTATTCGTGCGCTCGCCGCCGTCGCCCTTCGAGATAGATCAACACCACCGCGATATCCGCCGGGCTGATGCCGCTGATCCGCTGGGCCTGGCCGATGCTGCGCGGGGCGACGCGGGTGAGCTTCTCGCGGGCCTCGTGGCGAAGCTGCGTGATCGACGCGAAGTCAAAGCCCTCGGGGATGTGGCGCGATTCGAGCCGGCGGAACTTCTCCACTTCGCGCTGCTGCCGCCGGATGTAGCCGCCGTACTTGGCCTCGATCCGCATGGCCGTCAGCGATTCTTCCAAGAGGGCGTCGCCGTATGCCAATAGCTCCGCCGGAAGCGCGCCGCGCCACTGACCCCAATCGATCGTCGATTCGCCTTCCAGATCGGTGCGAGCAAGCCACTCCGCCATAGATCGCCCGTTATGCCGCTGTTCGCGTGCCCACTCGGCGAGGCGACGAATCGCTTCCTGCTTTTGCGTGAATCGCTGCCACCGGGCATCGTCGACCAAACCGATCTCCCGGCCGATCTGAGTGAGCCGCGCGTCGGCATTATCGTTGCGCAACAACAATCGATATTCCGCCCGCGACGTGAACATGCGATACGGTTCGATCGTCCCCTTCGTCACAAGATCGTCAATCATCACGGCGATGTAGCTCTGGTCGCGCCCCAGCACGACCGGCTCGCCGCCCAGCACACTCCGTGCGGCGTTGATCCCCGCGATGATCCCCTGCCCCGCGGCTTCTTCGTAGCCGCTGGTGCCGTTGATCTGCCCGGCGAGATAAAGCCCGCCTATCCGCTTAGTCTCCAAAGTGGCTTTCGTCTGATGCGGCGGGACGTAGTCGTACTCGACGGCGTAGCCCCATTGCAGGACGCGGGCCTTCTCCAGCCCCGGGATCGCGCGGACCATCGGCTCCTGCACATCCGGCGGCAGCGACGTACTGATCCCGTTGCAGTAAATCCGCTCGCTATCGTAGCCTTCGGGCTCCAGGAAAATCTGGTGCTTGTCCTTCTCCGCGAACCGAACGACCTTGTCCTCGATGCTCGGGCAGTAGCGCGGCCCGGTCGACGTGATCTGCCCGCTGTACATCGGCGCGCGGTGCAGGTTCGCGCGGACCAGTTCGTGCGACTCGGGATTCGTCCAAGTAATCCAGCAGTTGATTTGCCGCTGCATGATGCGCTCGTTCATAAAGGAGAACGGCGTCGGCACGTCGTCGCCGGGCTGAATCTCCAGCCGGTCGTAATCGATCGTGTCCTTGTGGAGACGCGGCGGCGTGCCGGTCTTCAGGCGGCCGAGTTCCAAGCCGAGCGACGCCAGCGTGGCGCTAAGCCCTACGGCGCTGCCCTCGCCGATGCGCCCGCCCTCGGTCTTTTTCTCGCCGCAATGCATCAGCGCGCGGAGAAAAGTACCCGTCGTGACGATGACACAGCGGCAGGGGATTTGCCGACCGTCGGTCAAGCGAAGGCTTGAGACTTGAGGCGTGAGGCTTGAGGAATTCGGCGGCGAAGTTTCGATGTTTTCGACGACGCCTTCGGTGATCGTCAGATTTGGCGTCTCTTCAAGAAGTTCGCGGACGGCTTTCGCGTAAAGATCGCGATCGCACTGCGCCCGCGGCGCCCAGACCGCCGGCCCCTTGCGGCGATTGAGCATGCGAAACTGAATCCCCGCGCGGTCGGTCGCCAGGCCCATGAGCCCGCCCAAGGCGTCGATCTCGCGGACCATCTGCCCCTTGCCGATGCCGCCGATCGCCGGGTTGCAGCTCATCCGCCCGATCGCCGCACGGTCCATCGTGACGAGCAGCGTCGCCGCGCCCATCCGCGCAACCGCCCACGCCGCCTCCGCCCCCGCGTGGCCGCCGCCGATGACGATGATGTCGAAAGACCTGGACATGGAGGCGTATTGTAGCGGGATGCGGGCAACCTGGCCCGGCCTACGGTAAGATATTAAAGGATAGGTGAACGAGGCCAGGCAGGCGCAGATCAGAGCCGCGACCGTAAGGGAGCGCTGGGTGATGCTTGAACTTGAGACCTGTGCCAATTATACGGGACACGATCCCTTCAAAGTAATAATGGCGATACACCGCGCGCAAATGGAGGATGGCCCGTCGCCGAGAGTCCCTCAGCGCTCCCTTACGGTCGCGGCTCTGATTAGTCGACCGCCGCTTCGTTCATTCTCTTTGAGGTAATGCGGCGTGGACGTACTCGGCAAAACCTTCAAGGAAATCTGCGAGGCGCTTCAGCCCCCGGCAGCGCGCGTCGTCGAGCTGCGCCGCGAGTACGCGCGGGTCATTCGCGGCGAAGACAGCGACGGCGTATTGAAAGCCGATTTCCTGCCCGTCGTCCGCGAACACCGCGACGGCGACCTCATCAAGTTCGTCCAGCGCCGGCCCGACGGACTCGAAACCGAAAGCGTCATCATCCCCATGGCGGGCCACGGGCGAAGCTGGAAGACCCTCTGCGTCTCGTCGCAGATCGGCTGCGCGATGGGCTGTACCTTCTGCGAGACGGCCCAGCTCGGCAAGCTCGCCCAGCTTTCCGCCGGCCAGATCGTCGGCCAAGTCGTCGCCGCTAGGCGCGTCTTTTCCGCCGACATCCGAAACGTCGTCTTCATGGGCATGGGCGAACCCTTCGACAACTTCGACGAAGTCATCCAGGCCGTCCGCGTCCTGACCGACCCCGCCGGTCTCTCGATGGGCATGGCCCACGTCACGATCTCGACCGTCGGTCGCGTCGAAGGCATCCGTCGTTTGGCGGCGCTCGGCTGGCGACGGATCAACCTCGCCGTCTCACTCAACGCCCCGAACGACGAGATCCGCTCGCAAATCATGCCGATCAACCGCGTCGAGCCGATGGCGATGCTCCGTGAAGCGATGTTGGCGTATCCGCTGCGCAAGTGCCAGTTCTTCATGATCGAGTACGTGCTGATCCCCGGCGTCAACGACGCGCGGGAGCACGCCGAGGAACTCGCCGAATTCCTGCGGCCGATCCGGTGCTGCGTGAACGTGATCCCCTACAACCCGCGACGCGAATCACCGTATGAGGCCCCGAGCGAATCGCAAGTGCTGGAGTTCCTTTCCTGTCTGGCGGCTGCCGGGCAATTCTGCAAACGCCGCATCACCAAAGGCCGCGGCTTCATGGCCGCCTGCGGGCAACTCGGCAATCGGGCGTTGTCGAAACGAACAGCGCCGATCCTCCAAACGGTCGGCCTAATGGAAGGGGCGGGCGCGTGATGGCCGACGCAGCGGGCGTGGACGGCTCGCCCGGCGCAGTCGCCGTCATCGACGAGCTATCGAAAGGCCGCCGGATCGACGCCCGCCGCGACCGCCTCTCGCGGGCGCTCTTCGCCACCGACGCCAGCATCTACCAGATCATCCCTGACG
>CAYMXF010000338.1:0-3966 GCA_964393935.1 uncultured Planctomycetaceae bacterium | reverse complement strand
CCATCATACCGGCGTCGACCGAGAAGCTGCTGTGGTGATGGGTGTCGCCCCAGAAAACGCGAGTGGGGAAATGCTGGTCCGGGTAAGGCGAATACTCGGGCTTGCGTTGTTCAGCCCTTTTGGCGTCAGCCTCGGTCGGGATTTCCTGCCCAAGAGCGACGTGGCTGAAACCGCCTGTCACCAGCGCGAGGCCGATGGCCGCGAGGCTCGCGCGGGCTGCATTATGCAATCTTGTGTTTCGATTCACGGTACTATCCCTCTTTGGTTATTGGTTTGATCGCCTCAGCGTCTCGACGTTGCGCGGGGTCCAGGTGCCGTCGAGGATGGCTTTCTCCGCCCGCCGACATCATGCCGCGATTAGTCGTTCGTCGCGCTCCAGCCGCCGTCTGGATTGAACTCGTCGATTTTGCCAGCCAGTTCCACGGTCTTCTCGCCGAGGTTCTTTTGGTAGGCCTTTCCGTTCGGACCGACCATGAAGGTCATTACGCCTGACGAACCCCATTGAACGGGTGACGCCATCAGCGCGAATCCCGCCACCATGTGTCCGTTGATGACGTAGTCGAATTTTCCGCCCGGCGCCTTTCCCCCTTGGCGCGTGAGAATGCAAAAAACATAGCCTTGGTACGGTCGGGGCGCCGCGGAGCCCGCGGCGTTACTCTTCCCGTATCCCTCGCTTCGCGCTTCGGCGACGAGCGGCCCGAGCGGACTAAGGGGCTCTTCCTCGGACTTGATCTCCCAATAGAGGCCGTCGTGCTTTCCCGGCGTGCTGGCCAAGCGTTGGGCGAATTCCAGCACGTCATCACCATCGTGATCTTCCAGCATATACTCTCGCTGCGCGGCAACATATCCGCGGCAGACGCTAATGGCGTTGAGTTCGTTTTCACCGATTCGGCAATTGAGTATCTCATCCAGACCGGCGTCCGTGTCAAAGAACCACTTGTTGTTTTCCTTGACGATGGGCACCGGGAAAGGATGATCCTCGACGCCGATGTGAACGATGGCCGTGTCTTCTCCCTCGCGAACCAGCGTCGTCACCCGCGCGAGCCGCCGAGAGAAGCTCTCGAAGTTCTTGGCGTCCTGAACGTCGTCGCCCGATTCGAGATCTTTGATCTTTGGCCCGAAAAGCCCTTGCAACAAGTCCTTGTCCTTGGATTCGACGGCGGTCTTCAAGGCTTTTACCGCCTCTTCGGGGGAATCGAACAGCTTCCGATCCTTCGGCGCGTCATCCGCGCGCGCCCCAGCATTCGCCCCCCAAAGGCAGCCCACGGCGACCATCACAAATCGCACTCTAAAAAATCCTTTACGCTCCCATGAGATGATCGATGCCATTTCTGTAGCTCCTTGAAGCAAATGGATTCTGTTTGTGTTCTTCCTACCGTAATTGTCCGCGGGCGACTTACCGGCGACCCCGGCCACCGCCGCCGCGGCCCCCACGACTTCCACCGGAAGAACCGCGACTGGAACTTCCGCGGCTGCTGTAGCTGCGCATTTGGCTCGACCCCCGGCTGTCGCTGAAGGAACTACGGCCGTACGAACTTCCACTGCTTGGCCTGGCGCTGCTCCCTCCGTAGCTTTGTCTGGCGGCGGGTCGCTGAGTCGTTTGTGAACCTCGTGCGGGATAATTTGTGGGCGAGGAGGCGCGGCTTTGGTAACCGCGATCGCTCGCTCGACCGGCACCCTGTCCGCCGCCCTGGGAAAAGGCGCCGGAGTATGGGGTCGGTCGCGGCGTGGCGCCGAGGCCCGGATTCGTGACGCCTGGTCCGCGGCCCTGGCCGACATTTGTACGATCTCCGCCGACGCCGACATTCGTACGCCCCCCTCCGACAGCCACATTATTGCCGCCGCTAATCGTCGTGTTCCGATCTCCTCGGTTGATGTTCACATTGTTGCGAGTCAAGTTGGCTTGATTGTATTGCGCATATCGGCCGGTATAACTAGGACTCCCGTAAGTCGTCGGACGGCGCCACGCGGCACCGTGGCCGTTGTCTCCCCAAACGGCCGCACCGCGCGGGCCGACATACGCCCCGCCGTTTTCTCCGACGACACCGGCCCTCCGCGGCCCCGCGGCCGCAACCCAATTACTCCCGTAGTGCGCCACGCCGGCGTGGGCGTACCCACCCCAATATCCCGGGCGGCAGTAGGCGACGCAGTGCCCGTGCCAGTCGCAGTCGGTGTTGAGCCAGGCGCCGAGGGCAAGTCCGACGCCGAAGCTCACGGCCGACGCCGCCGCGGCGGCGCCGACCGACACGCTGTCGTCATTAACATAGACGACCGTGGGGTTGTATTGAGGAACATAGACCACCTCCGCCTCGGCCGGCACGATTCGGACGGCATTTTGTTCGACGACGATCGTCTGTTCCGGGGTCGTCTTGAGCGCCCCCGCCGCCTGGGCCTGCCGCCGAAGACGCTGGATGGCGTCCATGACATCCTGTTGTTGTGATAAGAAAGCCGCTCCGAGCGCGTTGGTCCAGTCCAGGTCGTTGTCCAACCTGAAAAGCACTTGGATATAACGGCAGAGCGCCTTCACCGATGGATCCCACGATTGCTCGTCTAGTTTCGACATGTCCGGCTTTGAACGTATCCAACGCGCCGCCTGGACGATCTCCACGGGGAACGTCGAGGCGGGCAGGATCTGCGAGAGAAGCACATCGGGGTAAAGCGCGATCGGCGCTAACAGCTTGTCCAACTCTTCCGCCGGCAGTTTGACTTTCGGCGCGGCCGACGCGGCGGTCTGGGCATCAGCCTTCGAGCAGACGACGACTACAAGGGCACACAAAAGAATAAGGATCGTCAAATTCTTCATGACTCACTCCTTGGCTGGATGCGGTAATTGATCGCGGCCCAGTTTGGTAAACGGGGCGGCGCCGCCTTTACGGCGAAAATTGGCGAGAGGAGGATGGTACTCTCTCGCTCACACATGCACAAATCTCGCCCACCAGCCCACCGACGGCGCCGGTGGGAATAGCAAAACCGCCAAGCCTAAGGGTTCGATCATGCGGCAGGGTCTCGACGCGAGCTGCGCCAGTTGGGATGCACGTTCTGCGGGCCCTCCTGCAGGATAACGGGGGCGATGTGGTCTCGAACGAAGCGTGGCTGCGTGGTGTCGGTGTGACCGCCCCAGTCGCCGTCTTTCTCGAAGGACGTCCGCCAGACGATGTTCATGACTTTGGCGTAGAGCCGTCGTGTGTCCAGCGACGCGCCGGCGGGCATGACAAAGCCGTCCAGGCCCGCCGAGGCTTCGGAACCCGGCTCCCGATCGGCCGTGCCTGCGAGCGGAACCGCGAAGTTCAGGATCGCATCGCTCTCGGACGTAAAGACATACAACTGGCCGCGAACATGCCGTAGAGCGTTTGAAAGATCGTAGTCGGCGCCGATGGACGCCCCCAGCAGAACGACATTATCCACCTGACAGCTCGGAGGCAGCGCTTCAAGCGTAAAGACCGCAACCGCGGTGCCCGCGGAAAGACCCATCAGCGTGATGGGCGCATCGGGATAGTTGTCCCTGGCCTTGCGGATCATCGCGGCCACTTCGCCGGCCTTTTGTCGCTTGTAGGCGTCACTGGCCACCTGATCGGCGAAGACGCCCATGCCGGTTTCCCAGGGGTATTCGATGAACTTGCCATTGAAGT
The DNA here is from genome assembly GCA_964393935.1 of uncultured Planctomycetaceae bacterium. Lineage (GTDB taxonomy): Bacteria > Planctomycetota > Phycisphaerae > UBA1845 > UTPLA1 > DATEMU01. The sequence goes on along the minus strand of CAYMXF010000338.1, from coordinate 337 downwards.
TCGCCATTTGCAGTCCTGCCTTGACGCCGCGGCCCCAGTTGCTGAGGAGCCCTCCACCACCCGCACCGTCGAGATAGTAGACGTCTCCGTGGGAAGAGGAGGTATACGACTGCTGGCCAGCGAGGTTTTGGCTGCAGCCGAACGCCAATGGGACTGCCCACATGGGAAAAATGATGCGAAGTAGTATCCGCTTCGAGCGAGGTAGCGTTTTCATGCAAACTCATCCTTTCCATCGTTAGAGGCGTTGCCGTGATAACCCACACGGTCATCACTAGCGTCGCCGGGAAACTTTTTATTTTCGGCGGGATGAAGACACATTGCTTCGCCCCACAGGTCG
>CAYMXF010000337.1:0-3969 GCA_964393935.1 uncultured Planctomycetaceae bacterium | reverse complement strand
CCTGCCGGGCCAAGCACCCCATCACGCCGAAGGTCCGCGAGAAGATCGCGATGTACTCGAGCGTGCCGGAGGGCCGCGTCTTTTCGATGCACGATCAGGACTCGATCTACGTCGTCCCGGAGATGGTCCGCGAGGCGGGGCTTGACCAGGCGGTCGTGGATATTTTGGGGATCGGCGATCGCGTACACCTGGAGATGGAGGTCAAGGCGCGGGAGGTGTGGGACGAGCACTTCGCGCGGATGCGTAGCGCCCAGGAGACGATCACGATCGGCATCGCGGGCAAGTACACGTCGGTGCGGGACAGCTACGCCTCGGTCATCAAGGCGCTCGAGCACAGCGGGACGCGCTGCGGCGTGAAGGTGGATATCGACTGGGTCGACGTGGTCGAGATTACCGACGCCAACGCGGCGCAGCGCCTGGCGAAGCTCGACGGCATCATCGTCCCGGCGGGATTCGGCGTGCGCGGCAGCGAGGGCAAGATCGCCTGCGTCAAGCACGCGCGGACGAGCGGCTTGCCGTACCTGGGCATCTGTCTCGGATTTCAGATGGCGGTGATTGAGTACGCGCGAAACGTGCTCGGCCTGCTCGGCGCGAATTCGACGGAGTTCGACGCGGAGTCGCCGGAACCGGTGATCAGCATCCTCCCCGAGCAAAAACAGATCGAGGGACTCGGCGGCAACATGCGCCTCGGCGGGCAGGACGTCGTGCTCAAGGCGGGTTCGCTGGCGGCGCGGCTTTACAACAATTCGCCCGAGGTTCGGCTGCGCTTCCGCCATCGTTACGAGGTCGATCCGCGATACATCGAGCGGTTGGAATCGGCGGGGCTCGTCTTCTCCGGCAAGGCGCCGGACTTCCCGATCATGCAGGTCGTCGAACTCCCGCAGGAAACGCATCCGTACTTCATCGGGACGCAGGCTCATCCGGAATTGACCAGCCGCCCGCTTCGGCCCGATCCGTTTTTCCTGGGCTTGGTTCGTGCGGCGATTGCTCGGCGCAGCGATCAGGTCGGATGCCCACCGATTGCAATCGGTGGGCTTCAAACGCAGCAGTAAAGGCTCGACGCGTCACCGTTGGCGTAGCACTCGCCACCGCCTTTGGCCATTGCCGCCGGACATCGATCGAGTACGATTTGTGCGGCCCATGAAGGAATCTACCGTGAGCGACGTTGACGCACCGCTGCCGCCGAGCAAGGTCCTGCTGGTGGACGACGAGGCGCAGATTGTCGAATTGCTCGAAGCGTATCTCGAGGACGTTCCGAACGTGACGACGGTCGGGGCCTCCAGCGGGCAGGAGGCTTTGGCGAAGGTCGCGGCGGATCAGCCCGACCTGATCCTGCTGGACATCATGATGCCGAAGATGAGCGGCTTCGAGGTGTGCAAGAAGCTCAAGGCCGACCCGGCGACGAAGGACATTCCCATCATCATGGTCACGGCGCTGTACGAGGAGAGCGACGTGGAGCGCGGGCTGGAGGTCGGCACCAACGATTTCGTGACCAAGCCGCTCAATCGCGTGGACCTCGTCACGCGGGTCAAGACGCTGCTCCGCCTGCGCCATGCGCAGAAGCAATCCGGCGGGGACATGGACTATCTCGGCGAGTTGGGGACGACTTCGTAGGCCTGGAAGCGAGTTGGCGACGGCGTTCGTCCATTGACTTCGCTAATCGCCTGACTTCAATTATCCGATGGCCGCGCCCTGCCCTATGCAAATCGCCTTTCGGAGCCCGACGGTCTGCGTCGGCGATTTTCGTTGTCGTCCGGCCGATAACGGGTGCAGCGCTGAGGAAAGCTCAAAATACGACGAATTCGTCTTCGTCCGGCGCGGTCTTTTCGTCAAGCATCTGGGCAGCCGCAAGGTCGTCGCCGATCCCAACCACGTCGTTTTCTTCAATTGTGACGAGGGCTATCGAATCAGCCATCCCGTCGGCGGCGGAGACGATTGCACTACGTTCTACGTTCGTTCCGACCTTTTGCGACCGCTCCTGGCCGAACATCGCCAGATCGTTCACGACGACGAGCGCGGTGGGTTCCGGGCGGCCCAGGTCCCTTGCGACGCCGGACTGCACCTTCGACATTGGGAACTGTTGCGAGTGATTCGTCACGGTCTGCTCCAGGACGTCGCGGTTGAAGAGGCGGTGCTGAGCCTGGCCGAGGAATTGTTTGACAATTTCGCAGCGCGGAGAGGCGGCTCGATTCGCCCTCGGCGATTCGATACGCATCGGGCTCATCGCGACGGCGCGGATCGGGTGAAACAGTGCCTTACCGATGGATTCAGCGAGCCGATGCGAATTGACGAATTGGCCCGGCGCGTGCATCTCTCGCCCTTTCACATGTGCCGCCTCTTTCGAGAGCAGACGGGCCGGACGATTCACGCCTACCGAACGCAGCTTCGGTTGCGGACCGCGCTGAGCCGTCTGGCCGATGGCGAGCGCGACCTGACCCGTTTGGCGCTCGATCTGGGCTTCGCCGATCAAAGCCACTTCACCAACGCCTTTCGGCGGACCTTCGACGTCTCCCCCGCCGTCTTTCGCCGGTCCCTTTCAGCCCGTCTTCTGCGCGAAACGAGCAAGATTCTACAAGCCTGACAGACATACTCGCTGTATGCTCCTAATAACTAGCGCCGCTTCCGTGTATGAAGCGCGCGATCGCCGCAACAAGGAGCAAGACGATGAATTCATCTCTCAAAAGCGAAGACAAATGCCCGGTTTGTGACTACAAGTTGGACGCCAGCGCGAAGTCAGTTCGCGTGAATGGCCGGACGGTCAAGGTCTGTTGTGATGAATGCGATAAAAAGATTCGCGCCGAACCGGCTAAATATCTTTGTAAATAATGTTCGCTGAGGATCACCATGCGACGATCCACGTGCGTACTCTCGTCGGTCTGCCTGACCGCCGTCGTATCCTCCGCCTTCGGTGCATCCGATCATCGGACATCGAGCGACCCCGCACCGAAAGGGAATCCCGCCATGAGCACCGCCACGGAAGAAAGTGATCAGATACAGATCATCGAACACATCCACGACCTATTCAAGGCTTACATTCGCAAAGACCGCGACGCGATCCGCCGAGGGCATTCCGAGGACTGGCGGGGTTTTCAGGTTCGTAGCGACCACATCGTCCGCGGCATCGATGAGTACATGCGCGTGGCCGACAAGATCCTGTCCACGATGACCGGGCGGCGATACGAACTCGTCGAGGCCGACGTCCATCTTTACGGCGACATGGCCGTCGTGTACTACCGCGCCAACTACTGGCTTCTCGATGGAGAAGGCCGGGAAGTCCTGATGCCGCTGCGATCCGTCGATGTTTACCGCCGCGAAAAGACAGGCTGGAACCAATGCGGCTCCAACATCTGTTTGATGCCGCCGAAGGACGAGCCGGCGCCGGGTTCGACCGGCGATGCGGCAGTAGCGCATCCGTTGAGCGAGTCCGACCGTCGGCAGCTTCTGGCCGATCGAGAGGCGGTCTGGCGGGCGTGTTTTGCCAACGACCAGCCGTCTCTAAAGCGATCGTTACCGATCGACACGGTAGCCATCAACGCCGGCGAAGAAGAGTGGAAGGTAGGTCGTCGCGACGTCCTTGAGGGTATCGAACAGTTCGTCGCAGGCGGAAACAAGCTGGTGAGCCTGGAGTTTCCACGGACTGAGATTCAGTCGATCGGCGAAATCGTCATCCTCTACACGACCTATGTGTTCGTGACCGAAAAGGACGGACAGCGCCAGACCCATAGCGGCCGCGGGACGGAAATTTTCATGCGGCGCGACGGCAAGTGGATCAACCCCGGTTGGCACCTTGATTCGGGCCGGTAGATCGGTTCAGGGCGTCGTCTCAACCGGATAACTCGAGGGGAACCGGGAAACGATGGAGGTTGATCCGCTTCGCTGCGCCTAGAAAGGAGGATCCGGAACAGTGACGTATCATTGGAGCCGAAGAGGTTTGAACTCTCGACCTCTTGCATGCCATGCAAGCGCTCT
>CAYMXF010000336.1:0-3988 GCA_964393935.1 uncultured Planctomycetaceae bacterium | reverse complement strand
TGGAGAATACGAAGGTCAAGATCGACTCCAAGGGTTTCATTACCGTCGATCCGCAACGGCGGACGACCGATAAGCGGATCTTCGCCATCGGCGATGTGGCCTGCGAGCCGATGCTCGCGCACAAGGCGATGCGCGAGGCCAAGGTAGCCGTCGAGGCGATTGCCGGCAAACCGACGATCTTCGACCCCGCGTGCATCCCCGCGGTCGTCTATACCGATCCGGAGATCGCCTGGTGCGGGATCACCGAGGCGGAGGCCGTCGCCAAGAAGCTGGATGTGAAGGTGACGAAGTTCCCCTGGGCGGCGAGCGGCCGGGCCGTCTCGATGGGCCGGACCGACGGTCTCACCAAGATGATCTTCGACAACAAGACGCATCGTTTGCTAGGTGTCGGGATCGTCGGGGCACACGCCGGCGATCTGATCGCCGAGGGCGTCCTTGCCATGGAGATGGCCGCCGTCGCCGAAGACATCGGTGCGTCCATCCACCCGCATCCGGCCACCAGCGAAACCCTCGCCGAAGCCGCCGAGGCCATGCTCGGCATCGGCGTACACGTGGGGCATTAGAGAATTCAGGATCAAGTGTTGCTGGGTGGCACGATCTCGCGAAGCGAGGCCGTGGCGATTCCGCGAACGCCTTCCACACGGCTCACCCAGTCGAGTCGCCGTGTCGGCCTGACTTCGGCGACCATGCCACGCGCCCGCCGGTTGGTTCACTCCGCTGGCATCGCCCGTCCACGATCGCAGCACTCACTGATTCAGCATCTCATCGACGATGCACTGAATGTCCAGACCGTCCACGAGGCAATCGCCGTTGGTGTCGCGCAGCGGCCGGCCGGTGCGCTTCATTCGCCCGGCCGCACCGCGCCAAGTCGCCAAGCCTTGGCCCAAAACTAAACCTCGTATATGATAACCCCCGTGTCGGGCCCCAAGCGCACTATCAAGGTCTTCATCGCCTCGCCAGGCGACCTCGCCGTCGAGCGCCAAGCGTTCAAGGAGCAAGTCGAGTTGCTCAATCTGGGCTTCGGCGATGGTGCGAATGTCCGATTCGTGCCGCTCGGCTGGGAGGATACGCTGGCGACAACCGGCCGTCGGCCGCAGAGCGTCATCAATCGAGAAATCGATCAGTCCGATGTGTTCATTCTGGCCATGTTTCGCCGCTGGGGCCAGCCTGCGCCCGACGCCGTTCCCTATACCTCGTACACCGAAGAGGAGTTTCACCGCGCGCTCGACCGTTTCACTAAAACTGGTTCACCTGAAGTCTTCGTGTTCTTCAAGAACGTGGACGCCGCGTCCATGGCCGACCCCGGCGAACAGCTCAAGAGAGTTCTTGAATTCCGTCGCAGCCTCGAAGAGTCCCGCCAAGTGCGTTACGGCAACTTCGCCGACGATAACGGATTCCGGCACGAGGTCGACCGGCACCTCCGCACCTATGCAAAGAACGAACTGCCGCCGCGCGATACGCCGCGTGAGCCCGTGGTTCTTCCGCAGGCTTACGTCGATAAGGTCCGCCAGGCGGAGGAAAAGGCACGTCAGGAAGCCGAGCGAGCGGAAAAGGTGGCGGCACACGCCGAAGACCTCGCCAAACGCGCGGAGGCCGAGGCTGCACGTGCCGACCAGCTTGCACTCATGCTGGCTGGGGGCGCGGCCAAGGCAGCGCTGGAAGGCCGCATCGAGGAGGCTCGCCAGGACTTCGCCAAGGCCCTCGACGGCAGTACCAACCTCAACGTCCTGAATCTCGGTGCCGAGTTCTTCAACCGTATTGGAGAGTTGGATGAAGCCGAGCGGCTACTGCGCAGGTCGTTAGCAATTAACGGACCCGACTTGCTAACACCGGGTACTGCCGCTGCCTACGGCAACCTCGGCCTGATCTACCGTACGCGCGGCGATCTGGACCGGGCCTAAGAGATGCTCCGCAAGTCCCTGGCCATCGACGAGAAGCTCGGCCGGCTCGAAGGCATGGCCAACCAATACGGCAACCTCGGCCTGATCTACCAGACGCGCGGCGATCTGGACCGGGCCGAAGAGATGCACCGCAAGGCCCTGGCCATCAACGAGAACCTCGGCCGGCTCGAAGGCATGGCCATCGCCTACGGCAACCTCGGTTCGCTCTACGAGCGGCGCGGCGACAGAGCCAAGGCCCGCGAGTTCTGGACCACAGCCCGCGACCTCTATGCCAAGATTGGCATGCCGCAGGAGGTCGCCAAGGTCCAGGGTTTGATCGACGGGCTGGCCGATTAGTCGCGGCAGGCGACACTTCTTTCATCCATCGCCATCGCCGACCGCCATCAGCGATGAGCGATCCGCTCCCATCCCCCACCCGTCCAGGCTCCGGCCGGAGTCGTTAACGCCACTTCCGCATTCATCCAGTGAGCTCCGGGAGTCCATCCGGGAGCTGCAGGGGTACTGGTACAATTCGGTGGTCCGGCCGTCTCGCCCAGTCGAATCGCCGTGTCGGAACGACCTCGCCTGTCCAACGGACCTCGCCGTGGCGGGGGTGGGGCGACCCGGCCGTGTCCGTAGGACCTCGCCTGGCCGTGTTCAGCAGAGAAAACTGTACCTCTACCGATTTTTCACTTGACTTTCGCTGCCTCGATGTTAGTATAATGTACGGTACTGGGAAAAGTACGCTCGAATAGGCTGCGAGCGCTCGGGGGTCTGATTTCTTGCCCCTAAAGGCCGGAGATACCGCGCCATGATCGCGACCAGTACCATCGAATCGACGTTTCACCCCTTCATCCGGCTAACGGCTCAAGGCTTACGGCTTATGGCTGATCGAATTCCTGAATCCCACTTGAATTCGAAAGAGCGCGCCCCCGTTTTTCACCCCGCCAACGCCGAAAATTCACGAAATTCAGCTTTGTTCAGCCAACCCTTTTTTTTCTTGAATTCAGCTTTCGCGCCCCCGGATCACGGCTTTTGGCTCAAACAGTCCAAATTACGATAATTCCTCCGCCTCTGTTTTGGCGTTTTGGCGTTTTGACTTTTTGGCGTTTCGTAGGGCCCCGTCCCAGCTAATCCCAGCCAGTTACGCCCGCTGACATTTGTTTGGGGGGCCAAGTCGTGCCGTCAAGGACTACTACCACAGGCTGATAGGCGGCGAGGGGCATAGAGCAGGGGTCGGGCGTCGGGGAAGAGGGAAATGGGTGCGCCCTGATCCCTGATCCCTGACCCCCGACCCCTGTCCTACAGCCTACGGAATGACCGGCAGCGACGTACCGCTTGGGGGGGGTGTCGGGCCAGCCGGCGCGTGGGTGACGCCTTCTTCGGCGGGCAGATCCTCGAAATAGACGTCTTCCATATCCGTCAGATCCACCTCGCGCCGAAGCAGCAGGTAGATCACCGTGCTCGCGGAGTAAAAGAAACTGATGGCAAACGCCGCCACGAGGAACCAGACGACATAGACCCAGCCCCTGACGAGGAGCTGCGCGAACCAGCTCAGGTGCGCCAGCTTGACTTCATCGAAGCTGCCCCAGAACGAGCCTTCGCCGTTGAGCGCTGGGGCCTGCCAGATGGCGTCCAGCTTCGGGAGCTTTGACGGCTCGTCCTTGGCAACGACCGCGGTGCCCCAGTTCATCGAGAGCCCGAGAAAGAGGTGAGCGGACCAGAGCATCAACCGTGCGAAGAACTTTACAAAGAAGAGGCAGATCGCGCCGTACGCCACCGAGACGAGCATGTAGAACGTCGTGCGCCAGGGCTTCGCATAGACGTAGCTGTAGGTGCGGCTGAAGGCATCGAAGGCGTCGGAGCCCTCCACGGCCACGGTGGGGAACGTCAGGGCGAACCCGCCGACGGCGCCGATGATGACGAAGGCCAAGGCGAATCCCGCCAACAGCGCCAAGAAGAAGAAGATACCGACGAGGACTTCTCCCAGGTAAGGAATAAGACCGACGATCCCGGCGAGGAAAAGCCCGACTCCGATGGCGACGATCACCACCGCCGGCATGAGCGGCGCGAAGGCGAAGTTGAGCAGCCGGCCTCTGGCAAACGAC
>CAYMXF010000335.1:2066-3991 GCA_964393935.1 uncultured Planctomycetaceae bacterium | reverse complement strand
CCATGGCCAGCCACTACAACAGCCGCCCCAACCCGCCTGAGGTCCTCGTCGAAGGCGACCGCTACCGCCTCATCCGCCGCCGCGAGACGTACGACGATCTACTGGCGGCCGAGCAGGCATAGAATCTATTGGTCACGCCAACTTGAATTGGGTGTGGAGGCGTTTCGTGACTCCCGGTCACCAAGACCGTCTGATGAATCCCGAGCCGGTTACGCTCGTCTATGCGCCCGTATCGCGCGCCCACTGGATATTCAGATTGTGCCGACGACTTCCATGGAAATGGATCATGCCGATTTTGGCGGTCATGTTGATCGCGGTTGGCGGCTACTTGACTTTGGACTACGGGACTACCTCCTATTCGTGTTCGAACTGTGGCACGCTGAAGACTGAGCGCATTTTCGCTCTTTTTGGAACCTATTGGCGGTACAACGAACGCGTAAACAAAGGTCCAGTGTCGAAATTCTTGCAGCTCCACAATGGTCTTTGCGCGACGCACCATTGGGAGATGGCGGATGAATCACATCGATTGATCGGGGCAACCGGCAGGGGGTATGGGAGATTTGGGTTCGTAAGAATTATCGAGACACATCCGAAAGAATTAGAACGAGTGTTGGCGCAACGAACCAGCCAAGACCCAGGCTTCGTCGCCATCTTCACGAAAGCCGTTCGGTTGGAATACGATAAGAACCTCCAGGTTAGCTTAATGGATGAAACTTGGACCATGCGGGAAATCGCTGGCAAATAGACGGAAGCGGATCAGGATTCCGGTCTTGCTTTGTAAACGCCTTTGGCAACTGAAGTTTGATCGACTACATCTCCGTCGATATAATCAACCACATGCACACGACGATAACAGTCGAAGACACCGAGCGAATTGACTCCCCCCTCTACGCCGGGCTGCGCATGAGCGCAGACGAGTATTTGCAACTTCCGAACGACGAGTTTAAATACGAACTGGTTGACGGAGTGGTCGTCTTGTCACCGAGCCCTGAACCGAAACACCAGCAAGTCCTTGGAGAGATTCATTTCCAGCTTAAGGCGTTCCTGCGGACCCATCCTATCGGAAGCTGTTATATCGAGACCGACATCCGCCTCGACGCTAGGCTCGTTTATCGTCCGGAACTCGTTTTCTTGCGAAAGGAGCGCGTGCGGGAAAACTGGAAGCGGATTCAAGTCGCGCCCGACCTCGTGCTCGAAGTCATTTCGCCCGAGAGCCGCCGCTACGATTCCGAGACAAAGAAGGGTGATTACGAACGCTTTGGTGTAAAGGAATACTGGCTCATCGATCCTTATCAGCAAACGATGGTTTTCTACCGCCTCGAATCGGGCCGATTCGTCGAAATTGCACCGCAAGGCGACAAGCTCGCCGGCCAGGCCGTCCCGGGCTTCACCCTCGACTTGGCCGCCGTTCGCACATCATTCGAACCCCTCTGATTTACACGCCGTCGAGTCGCGTTAATCGATTATTGATCTCCGCACGGCGCTCTTTGCTCAGGCGGTTTGGCGTTGAGACGTAGATCCGCTTGTCGTCCAAATCGAGCGCCATTTTTAATTCCTTCGCCGCCAGTTGTCGCTCGGACGGCGAGTTCGTCACTGCCGCCAAGTGCTCGTACAGATTAGCCAGCATAAGCCGCTTGGTCGGCGACGAGGGATACGCCGCCACGGCCTGCGACATGGACGCGATTGAGCGCTGCAACTCGCCGGGACCGCCGCCCAGTTGATAGCGTTGAAAAGATAACGTTGCGAAATGGTGATGAACGGAGGCGTTTTTCGGATCGCGGGCCCGCATCATCTTGACCAGCTCGCGCGCGAAATCGACATGCGGCAAGGTCAGGACGCGGCGACTTAGCTCTTCAACAAGCTCATCGATCGCCGTCGAATCGAGCGGCCAAGCTTCCATCGCCCGGACATACGCCTGATATCCG
>CAYMXF010000335.1:0-1966 GCA_964393935.1 uncultured Planctomycetaceae bacterium | reverse complement strand
AGCCGTCGACTCACCCCAACGAAGACAGCGAGCAACCCCATCAGCCCCATCGCCCCCCACTCGGCGGCGGCTTTGACGGGCCAACTGTGCGGGTCCTCCACGTCCTCGGGGCACTCGACCGGCTTGTATCGCGTGAAGTATCGGCCGAAGTTGTCCGCGCCGATTCCCCAAAGGCTGTTATCGCGCATCAGGTTCCCGGCGCCTTGCCAGTAGAAAGATCGGAAGAGCATCGACCGGCCCAGGGCCTGCGGCTTAGCGTGTAGAGTCGCAACCAGGGTGACAGCGCCCAACATAAACGCGATCCAGAACGCGGTGACGGTCGCGAGCGGTCGGCGCTGCAGGACGCCGGCGAAGTGACTGCCGATCAGCCAGATAAGGATGGCGAGAACGCAAGCCGCCGTCGCCCCCTTGCTCTGCGAATAGAAGAGCGCGGCGAGCGCCGCGAGCGCGATTGCGCCCGGCGCAATGAGCGTCCAACGCGGTCGGCGGCGTACGCGACTCTGTATGACGGCCGCGGCGGTGAGAATGACAAGAATGAGATAACTGGCAAGTACGTTCGGGTGCGGGAAATATCCGGTCACGGCTCCGGAACGCATCCTCTGCTCGAAGTCATAGAACTGACCGGCGGAGCGTTCGTCCGTCTGCGAATCCCTCGCAAATTCTTCCTTGTGTTGCTCGTAATATCGAATGGTCTCGGGCGTCTCGACCCACCGCTGGTATCCGCACTTCGCCGTGACCATCGCACCCGTCGCGAGAATCGTGACAAGCACCAGCCGCGTGTGCCAAGGGCGGATCAGCAGTTGTCGCAGCGTGAGCAGATACAACAGCAACCCCAGAAAATCGAGACTGCCCGTCAGAGCCAAGTGCTTCTGCCCCGCCCGAAGCGTGCTGACCGCCATCGCGACGAGTAGCATGACCATCCCAAACTCCGCGCCCGTCCAGCGATATCGCGGTCCGCCTCGCCACAATCGAACGCTTGCGACCAAGACCGCCGCGCCGACGATCACGGCGAAGATCGCCATCGTCGTCGCCGGCATCGGCCCCGGCGGCGTGTCGAGACTGCGAAAAAGCCGCGGCGCCTCAAACGTGCGCATCTCGGAAATGACGGCCCGAAGCGGAATCAGCGCCAGCAATGCGAGGAATGCGACGCGCTCCAGTAGAGTCAATTCCCCCGGGATGCTCGCGGCTGACGCCGTCACGTCATTGCGTCGTCGTTCGCTCACGATCGGCCCGCGCTTTCCAGAAGGGCGACCAGCACGACCACCAGCACCGTCTGAAAACCAATCCCCCAGGCCAGCGGCCAACTCGCCGTCGGCAAGAGCAGCGCCGGCAGCGCCGTGACGAGCGTGGCCAACCAGATCACGAGTACCGCCTGCCGCTCGCTCATCCCGCGCGAGACGAGCCGATGCGAAAAATGCCGCCGGTCGCCGCTCCAAATCGCCGCGCCGCTTTTCACGCGAAGATAGATCACGCTCGCCGTGTCATACAGCGGCACCGCCATGACCACGAGCGGCGCGATCACGCCGACCGGGTGCTGCCCGTGCGCCGGCGCGGCGAACGTCGTCAGGATCGTAAAGACCGCCAAGAGCAACCCGACGAGCAAGCTCCCGGCGTCGCCGAGATAGATGCTCGCGGGATAGAAGTTGAACGGAAGAAAGCCCGCCAACGCCCCGGCCAGCAGCCAACAACACGCCGGCACAAACACCTGCTCCGCACCCATCGCGGTCGTCGCGAACACCGCCGCGGCGATCATTCCCACCCCGGCGGCCAGACCGTCCATGTTGTCCAGAAAGTTCAGCGAGTTCGTCAGCGTCAGGATCCAGATCACCGACAGCGTCGTCGAGATCGCCGGGTGCAGGTGCGAGAGCAGGCGGAGGTCGCACCCGACGACCAGCGCCAGGGCGATGGCCAGTTGCACGAAAAACTTCAGCGCCGCCGGGAGCGGTCGCGCGTCGTCGATCAGCCC
>CAYMXF010000334.1:0-4006 GCA_964393935.1 uncultured Planctomycetaceae bacterium | reverse complement strand
GCTACAACGAGGAGGCCAACGTCGAGCGGCTGACCCGCGCGTGCCTGGAGGCCGCTCGCAAGTACGCCGAGACTTTCGAGGTCATCATTGTCAACGACGGCAGCAAGGACGCCACGGGGCGGATCGCCGATCGCCTGGCCGCCGAAAACCCCGAGGTCCGCGCGGTTCACAACAACCCCAATCTCGGCTACGGCGGGGCCGTCGCGCGCGGCCTGCGCGAGGCGCGGCTTCAATGGATTTTCTTTACCGATGGCGACGGACAATTCGACGTGAACGAGATCGGCAAGCTCGTCGAGCTGCTCGATCACTGCGACTTCGCCGTCGGCTATCGCATCAAGCGGGCCGATCCGTTCGTCCGCAAGCTCAACGCTTTTTGCTGGGGGACGCTGGTTCGAGTTCTCTTCAAGATCAAGGTCCGCGACATCGACTGCGCGTTCAAGCTCCTGCCCAAGTCGCTGATCGATTCGATCGAGCTGAAAAGCACGGGGGCGCTGATCAGCACGGAACTCCTGGCCCGGGCGAAATACCGCAACCTGCGAATCGCCGAGGTCGGCGTGAATCACTATCCACGCGTCGCCGGTCAGCAGACGGGTGCGAACTTCAAAGTCATCCTCCGCGCCTTTCGCGAACTCTTCAAACTCAGGAGGCATATCCGGAGCGAAGGGCTGTCGGGCCGGGCTTCGGCGCAGGAGCCGCCCTCCGCCCAACGGCCTAGGTAGTATTGCTTTTTATCGAGCAATGAATAGTGCTTCTCGTGCCAGCTCTGAGTTCTTTTTGTGGGCTTACAATAATATGGATCCGAGGTGCCGAGATGCACTTTTCAAATTAGTAAGAAAAGGCAAGTGAGGGCACATTGAGCAAACACGTCTACCGGCGCCACTTCTTAACATGGATCATAGGGACGTTCGTTTTTACTCTTGTACATCTTGCCGTAATTATTGTATTGGTTGCATTGTTTTTATCGTTGGGGTCAGTCGGGCCAGAAAGAGAATGGGCGTTCATGCTGTTCTGGTCCTCTCCGTTTTTTGGCGCACTTTGGTCAATTCTCTATCTGCGTAGACGCAGCTACCGCCGCTATCCAATTGGATATTGCCAGGTATGCGGCTATGACCTGACCGGAACTGAATCTGGTATCTGTCCAGAATGCGGTAGACGAACTGAATTGACGCAACGGGATGGCTAAACCGTTCCTTGATTGTTTCGAACGGCGTTCCTAACCCGGTGGGGATGGATTCACGGTCCAAGAAACGACACCTCACTCACCGCTATTCCTCGCCGTCTTCGCAATAAATTGATGCGGATACGTCGACGGCGGGGTGCTCACTTCCTCCAACCGCTTTAACTGCTCGGACGACATCTTCACCGCGCAGGCCGCCAGGGCTGACTTCCACTGATCGATCGACTTTGGCCCGACGATCACGCTGCTCACCATCGGGCGGCCCAGCACCCAGGCGGTCGCCAACGTCGGGGCCGTCGTCTCGCATTCCCGCGCCACGGCCTTGACCGCATCGACGATGTCCAGGTTCCGCTCGTTCACGAACATTTTGCGCCACGCGTTGGCGGCGTCCGCCGTCGCGCCAAAGCGCGAATCCTTCGGGCCGGTCAGGTCGCGACCGTACTTGCCGGACAGCACGCCGCCGCCCAGCGGGCTCCACGGCAGGATCCCGATCTGGTACCGCTCGCAGACCGGCACAACGCCCGTCTCGATGTCGCGGCAGACGAGGCTGTACTGCATCTGCGCGGTCACGAACGGCTCCCATTGATGGCGGATGCAAAGCTGCCGCGATTCGGCGATCTGCCAGGCGTCGAAATTCGACAGGCCGACGTAGCGAACCTTGCCGCTGCGCACGAAATCGTTCAGCGTGCTGAGCGTCTCCTCGATCGGCGTAACGGTGTCCCAGCAATGCACTTGGTACAGATCGATGTAGTCGGTCTTGAGCCGGCGCAGGCTGTCGTGCAGCGCGGCCGTCAGGTGCCGGCGCGACGAGCCGGTCGCGTTCTCATGCTCCGGCGGATCGCCGAACTTCTTGACGACCGGGAAGTGCCCCTTGGTGGCGACGATGACGCGGTCGCGCCGCCCGGCGATGGCCTGCGCGCAAATCTCCTCGCTTACACCCTTGCTATACACGTCAGCGGTGTCGAGGAAGTTGCCGCCCGCGTCGAAATAGGCCCGGATGATCGGGAGGCTCGCCTTCGCATCGATGCCCCAATCGGCCATGCCGAAGTTCATCGTGCCCAGGCACAGTTCGGAGACTTGAACGCCGGTGTTGCCGAGTTTGCGGAGCTTCATGTCGATTGCCCTCCAAACAAAATCATCAAAGCACGCGCCCGAGTTACGAGCCGCGTCGAAACCATTGTCCGCGACCGCTTGCCGAATGCAATCGGCGGACGGATGGAGACTTCGTTCTGCAAGACGGCGGCGGCTACCGGCCCAGCCGCTGGATCGCACGCTGGGCCTCGGCCATCCGCGGGTCCAATCGCAGCGCCTCTCGATAAGAGGCCGCCGCCTCGTCACGGCGGCCCAGGCGTTCGAGAACCGCCGCGAGGTTGTAACGCGCGATCGCGAAGTTCGGGTCCGCCGCAGCGGCCAGACGTCCGTGCTGCTCCGCATTTTTCAGATCGCCGGTGCGCAGCAGGACCAATGCCAGATTGGCATGGGCCTTGGCGTAGTCGGGCCGCAGCGCGATCGCCGCGCGATATTCGGCCGCCGCCTGGTCATAGGCCGACTGCCGCACATAGGCGTTCCCGAGATTGTTGTGGGCCTCCTCGGCCATCACGCCCAACCGGATCGATTCATTCAGCGCGGCGATCAACTCTTCATTTTTTCCCAACCCCTGCAACGCCTTCCAAAGATTCTGATGGGCCTGCCAATTCCGAGGGACGAGCTGAATCGCCCGGCGCGAATGCGCCGCCGCATCTTCGTATCGGCCTTGTTCGACCAAGACGGTCGCGTAGCCCGCCTGAGCAATCGCGGAGTTGGGCGCGAGGTCCTTGCCATAGGTCCACAGCGCCGCCGAGTTCTTCCAGATCGCGCACTGCCGCGACGTTAGAACCGAAAGCACGACGACGGCGACAACGGCCGCGCCGCCGACGACGGTTGCCGCCATCTTCCGATGCGGTCGCCGCAGCCAAAAACGGAGCACCGCGCCCGCGGCCACGATCGCCAGGACGATTCCCGGCAAATAGCTATACCGGTCCGCGACTTCCTGATCGCCGCTCTGGAACAGCCCCAGCACCGGCAGGAGGAGCACCGTGTAGCACGCCGCCGCGATCCACAACGAGGGAAATCTTCGCCGCAATTTCAACAAGACGCCCACGGCCGCGACGACGAGCAAGAATGAGACCCTGTATTTCGGCGCAAACGGATCAATTGGCCGGATTAATTCGTAGATGGGCGAGAGACTCGTCGGTGCAAGGCTCTTCCAAACATAATGGACAAGCCCATAGGAAGCCTGCGCCACCCGCGCGACGGGCCCATGCTCCCGCCATGACCACGCGGCGCCGACCTCGCGTTGTGCCAACGGCGCGAGGACGATAAAGGGCGCCGCCAGGAGCGCCATGGGTATTTTCTCAACGAGAATATCCCGGAGTGCAATCTTCTTACCTGCCTCCGAGCCGCCAGCAAGTCGGCGCAAGGGAAATATGTCTATTAGGAACAATAGGATCGGCAACGTGACGCCCATCGCGCGGCTGAGCAGCGAGAAAAGAAAGGCGATATGGCATCCCGCTATGAGAACGCCGGCGCGCTGCCTGCCGGGGTCTTGTGCCGCCAGATAAAGCCACACGGTCAATAGCAGCAGGAGCGAGCTGAGCACGTCCCGCCGCTCCGTGACCCACGCCACTGATTCGGCGCGAAGCGGATGCACGGCGAAGAAAAACGCCGCCAGCGCCGATGCGATGTCCAGTTCCCAACTCTTGCGGTGATCGGCAAGCGAGAAGGCCGCCGCCAAGAGCCTGCGCGCCAGTGCGAAAACGACGACCGCCGACAACGCATGGAGCAGAACGT
>CAYMXF010000333.1:1842-4009 GCA_964393935.1 uncultured Planctomycetaceae bacterium | reverse complement strand
CCTTCGCCGGTCGGGCGATCGTCACGACGTCGCCGGTTCGCAGGCCCACGCTCGCAAGGGTATGGCGAAGCTCGCGCGGCGGAAGTGACGCCTCCAGCGCGTCGGCCAGATCCATCGCCGACGCCGTCAGACCGGCGCCGCAGCACTTGCAGGCCAGTGGCGCGCCCAGCCGGCGGTTGAGCTTGAGAATGGAGCGAGAATGCCCGCCGCAACCGGGCCGGCTGCATGAAAGTTTCCTCACGAAGGCCGAACCCTCGATTCGCAGCGTCGATGGCGCTTCGCCGGTGTCGTCACCGCCAAGTTCAAGGGCTCGACCAATCGTGAGCCGGCCGGAGATCGAGCCTCCCAAAGTCCAGGTCCGATGGTCGAAGCTGCAGGACCCGCTACGGCGCTGGGTCGTCGTCGTCATCCCGCCGCGCACCAAGTCGAGCACGACTTCGCGTCCGGCCGATTTGTCCGACTCGCCGCGAGCCAGGCGGTGGAACTCGCTCACGACCAGGGACGCCGCGGCCGTGCCGAGATAGGCCGGAGCGCCGGTCGATGGGGCGGCGAGCGGGTGACCGACGCAGTTGTATTTGGCTTCAAGATTTCGACCGTCATCGGTGCCGCAGAGGTAGCAGGGCGCGTCCGGGCCGGGCAGATAGAGCGTCGTTCTGGCAAGCAACGAGTCGGCGTTGACGCCCGCGTCGATCAGCGGCCGGCCCATTCGCCAGCAAATCAGGGCGAGATCGGCGCGGGCACAGCGGCTGTCGAGGGCGGCGAAGACGACATCGGCATCCCGATAGACGCCCCAGGGGATGTCGACCAGATCGCCGTGAAGGCCGCGAACGACGAGACGCTGGCCGGCGATGCGCCGCGCGCGGCGGGCGGCGACGAAGGCTTTGGGCTTGCCGACGTCGGCCGGAAAGATGGCTTGCGCGAGGCGATTGGCCTCCGTGTAGCGATCGGCGTCGATAATGGCAAGCTTGCCGATTAGCGGTTCGCGCGCCAGCAGATCGACCAACGGCGAACCGATGTTTCCGGCGCCGACCAGGAGGACGCATAGACCGGTGTGAGACGCCATGTTCATGTCAGAGACCCTCCGGCGACCAGCGGAAGCGGGCGTCCGGCTCGACGGCGGCCGGCTGGTCGCACAGCGCGCAAGTATGAAAAGGATTGCCGGAGTCAACGTAACCGAGCCAGCACGGCAGCTCGCCGGTCTGATGATGAACGACGCCGCACGCCGGGCAACGGACGGACATCGCGCCGTCCGACACTGGCTGTTTGCATCGCGGACAGATGATGGCGTGCGGCGATCCGGCGAACGCTTGGATCGTCGCCAGCCGTTCACCGCCGAAGAACATGCGTTCCTGACCTTGCACCCGGATTTCGTCTTTATCGCGAAGAAGGCGGATGCCGACGGATAGCGCTGCGCCGTTGATGGTCGTGGTCGGTGGGGCGATGAGTACCCATTTTTCCCCACCTGACGTTGGATCGGTGCAGGACAAGACGAGCAATTGCGGCGAAACTGCCGCCTCGCTTCGCTCGTCGAATTTGGCGATGGCCTGCGGAATCGCGATCGGCCCATGCAAAAGAGGCAGAATCGCCCACTCGGCACCACTCTCCGCGGTTTTGATCCACAAATGCGGCATTGCAAGAAAACCCTTAAGTAAAACGATTGAGCATCGCGAACGGACTGAGATAGGCCGTATTCAACACAATCGTGCCACGAGGTACGTGGCGAGCGGCGTTTTCAACATCAAAAACAAGGTCGTGTGGTTTTAACGAAACACACGTCGCTGAATTCTTGGCCGCGCAGTGAGTTGCACGCAGTGATACGACGTTGTCGAGTGACATCGTGAAGATTCGCACGAACAACTGGTAGATTGCACGGTGGTTATCGATCACATGTCGCGCCATCGCGTGCCAGACGATTTTTTTCACACGTCGTTGCGTGTTGCCTGCTTCACGGCGCCTGCGTGAAGGCGTATTCGAAAATAAGATTCGCCTCAACATTTCTTAGTTCTCACTTTCGAATCGATTTCGCCTGGACAGGTTGGCGCGATTCATGTACAATGAGTTCGCCTCATCAGTGGCGAGGGGGGTATTCAGATCGTTTGGACCGAACAAATTCATGATTGGTCTTTATGGCATAAATCAGGGGACGATTGCAAGGCCCTAGATCAAT
>CAYMXF010000333.1:0-1742 GCA_964393935.1 uncultured Planctomycetaceae bacterium | reverse complement strand
CAGGGAAGAACGAACAAGGCGCGGAAGATGATGACGGCAAGAAGCGCAAAGGCCGCAGGAAGAAAACGCTCGAGGCGCTGGCCGCCGAGTATGGAATGACGAAGATCGAGCTGGCATCGATCTGTGTTCAGTGCATCCTGGATGGGATGAATTTCGAGGAGGCCGCCAAACGGATCGGGAAGGAGTACTCGATCAAACTCAATCGGTTCCAGGTAAGAGATTTTTTTTTGGACGCGTGTCGTTTGGGATACGTCATCGGCGTTTTTCCTTTCGGGGAGCCGCTGGCGAATCAGATCCGCACGAATTATCCCTGGCTCGAACGAACTCAGGTCGTTCAAGCCGGAACCTACAAGCTTGTGGCCAAGTGGGTTGTCGAGATGCTGCTCGGGATGCTGCACGAACATCGACGGAGTGGGCGAAATGAGGTCCACATCGGCTTCGCCGGCGGACCGATGATGGCCGAGGTGTGCAGGCTGTTCGCGCAATCACTCTTGTTCGATTGCGAGGGATTACCGGCCCTCATCGTGCTGCATTCGATGTTCGCGGGCGACGATCCCGAGGACACGAAAGCCGACCCGAACGCCTTTTTTTCCTACTTCAAGCAGGACGGAATTACAGGCGTCAAGTTAAAGTTTGTTCGTTTCCTCGCCTCCGCGGACATCCGCAGCGAGCATTACGATCATTCGAAGCAATCGCTGGCCATCGACAAAGCGTTTCGGCGAAAGGCGGAGTTGGACATCATTCTGACCTCCGCGAGTTGCCCCCATGGCCATGGCGTCTTTGATCAAGTCGCGGCACAATCGCAGGCGGACCTCGATCGTCTGAAAGCCGCGTTGTACATCGGCGACTTCATGGGAGGCCCGATGGGTCACGCGGGGCCTCTCGACGTTCATACCTCCAAACGGATTTTGACGCTCATGGAACTCAAGGAGTTGCCGGCATTCATCGCCGGCAACAAGAAAGTGCTTCTGGCGGTCGCACCTTGCTCGAAATGCCATGCGACGAAGGAACTGATCCTTCAAGCGGTGCTCGATCAGCCGAAAGATCAACGGCTGGTCACGCATGTCGTTCTCGACAGCCGTACGGCCCGTGGGCTTAAACTCAGGGAGAAACGAGACGTGGCTTGAGTCCCACGATGGCATTGATAAAGGAGAGTGAAGACGCGTCCCACCCGTCGCACGGCTACGGGTGGGACGAGCCATAATAATAGGCTGTACCGGGACTTAGGGAGCGATGAAAGGGCCGTTCTTTATCAGTGGAGCAGTCGCCCGATCGCCACGGCGACTCGACTGGGCGAGCCGAGGGGGCCTCGGCTGTTCTATGCGTTGTCGGGCTCAGCAATTCGGCGCCTTTGCCAAGTCCGCGAGGACGGTAAGCAGGTATTGATACATCCGCCCCACGCTGGCGACGTCGACGCGTTCGCCGGGGCTGTGGGCGCCTTGAATGTTCGGGCCGAACGAGACCATGTCCATCTGACCGACCCGTTCGCCGATGATGCCGCATTCGAGGCCGGCGTGGATGGAGGCGATGCGGGGCGGCTTGTTGAACACCCGCTCGTACGCAAGGCGGCAGACGGCGAGAGTGGGCGATTGGAGGTTGGGCGCCCAGCCTGGATACTCGTTGGCACGCTCGGCCTGAGCACCGGCGAGGCTTGCGATGGCGGCGATCTTGGCCAGCGTGGTACTCATGTCTGATTTGCTGGAGCTGCGCGAGAGGCAGCCGACTTCAATGCGCAGGGCCGG
>CAYMXF010000332.1:0-4015 GCA_964393935.1 uncultured Planctomycetaceae bacterium | reverse complement strand
GGTTCCACGACGCCCAAAGCGGCGTCGCTCCACCCGTGGCTACAACCCTTCGCCCACTTCGGGGCGATGGTGGCCCCACCTCGTTTCAACGGACGAAACTCATTGCTGTTCCGAATATGCCCCAACGGGTCAATGACATCCAGCCCAGGGTTGTCCCGGCGCGCCGGGGCTACCCTGGGTCGATGAATGGATCGAATCTTCAACCCTGTCAGGGTTGTGGCACAACCCCGTTGGGGTTGTTTTTTTCGCGCGCCCGGTTCCCAGGGTAGCCGCTGCGCGACAACCCTGGGCTGAAGGACATTACGCCGTTGGCGTAGCGGAGGGCGCGTAAGGAACAGTGGAATGGGTTGGGCCGTCTCTCCACCCCGTTTCAACGGGGTTCCCCGCCGCAGGCGGGCCATTAGCCCAGTCCTTTAGGGCTGGGATTCGGGGAGACCACGTTTCGTTTTTTGTTTTTGCCTCCACCCCGTTTCAACGGGGTTCCCCGCCATAGGCGGGCTATTAGCCCAGTCTTTTAGGGCTGGGCAACGGGTGCCATAACGACGACACCCCCGCCCCCTCCCCCGCCCGCAAAAGCGGGCGGGGGAGGGGGGACGGTGGTGTTTGCGTCGCGTCGTGCCGTCACCCAGGGCTAAAAGCCCTGGGCTAATGGCCCTGCGGGGAAGGCCGTTGAAACGGCCTGAAATAATCAAACGTTAGGGATCATCCTCACCGGGAAACAAACACGTTTGCTTCTCCGCGCCGCAGTCCCTTCTTGCATCAAGCCAGTCCACGAAGCCTTGGACCAAGCCCCATTCGTAGTTTGCTCTGTGAGTGCGCGGCGATGGGGCCGATGACTCGTACGCAAATTTCTCCGCGATTCCCTTGAGAACTCCGGCCCTGGCGTTACCCTCGTCACAGTATGTGTTGAGAGCGCCCTCCGCGTTTCGATTCCTTGCAATTGCTTTGATCGCCTCGAACACCATCCTCGTTGACCGGTTATTCCTCTCCCACGCGGATTCGTGATGTACCAGCCATTGCTCCAAGACTTCCTTAGAAACAGCATCGGGTTGCTCTTTGTGGCACGATTGGCACAGCAGGACATAATTCTCGGGGCTATTCGCTCCTCCTTGGCGATGGGCGTTAACATGACATCGCACGGGACTGAAATCCTCGGCGGAATAACCACAGGCCCAGCATGTATGAGTAGCGTCCTCAAATTCGATGTACTTCTCCTCCGCGACCTCGGCGTTGAGCGCCTCAAGGAATTCCTTATTCGCTTTGGCTATTCGCGTAAAGCCCGGAGGTTGTGGTCGCCGTTTGCGCTTCATCACGATTTTCCTGTGGGATGAATCGGCTCCGTTGTCATTTTACTTGCCGAGTGACTTGATGAGAATAGCAATCCCTGCTCTCCAACGCTACCCCGTCGCGTCAACGTTATTAGCAGGGGTTGGTCAGGTTTCGCCTCGTCATCCAAGGCCAAACCCTTGACGCGGGTGTCGCGGCGCCAAGGGCGGGTCCCTGGTCTAATGGCCTTCCGCGCAAGGCCGTTGGAAATGGCCTACAAAGAATGGGACACCTTAGAACAACGACCGTTCACTCACCGATTTTCTAGTAGCACCTCGTCGTTTATGTATGAGTATTGGACCATAGGTATCCCGAGCGAGTGCTTCAGGTCTTGTAAGATCCGTCGGAATAGAGTTATCCAAAAAGTCCAGTCAATTCGCTGGCGCTCGGTTCCTTCGCGGTGGATGGAGTCCTCGCTCCGATTCGCAGGGACACTTGAAATCCAGCGATCCAGCGTCGCTTGCAGATGCTCGGCTATGCTGTCGTTACGGGAGTTGACCGCGTAGATTCGTTCGGCTGCGCGTCGAACGCTAACAATCAGACAAGCCCATTCATTCGCGGGCGCAATTTCTTGAGCAGTAAAGATCAACATTTGCTTCACGGCCATGTCGGATTCTTCGAGACTAAGGAGCCTCGCTTCGGATTGCATTCTGTCTCTGTTTTTGGCGATCGCGGCAACCGGAGGACTGCTGGGTGGTATCCAATTCCCGCTTGAATCAACTAGTTGAGAGGTGGTTGTGGACGCTTCACACGTTTGAGCGCCCATCCGGAACGGACGGTTTATATATATGAGACCAGAAGGTCCGGTGTCCTTGAGGACGCCGCATGTTGCGGCAAAAGTAAACTCGGAGCCTCTCCAATCGTTTGTAACTCTGAAACGGTAAACTTCAAAGCCGAAAACTGACCAAATCAGGTCCAATGTGCGAGTGCCGACGTTCGCGACGGCAAGCAAAATGTGTTCAAAAGGGCTTGCTGGAGTCGTTCGATTCGGTCGTACGAACTCATTGATTACAGTCGCGAGGCCGTACTCCACTCCCCATACATGGGTTGACAGAAAACTGCCCGGAGGGCTGCGCCCATGCAGAACTGTATCACGAATCTGGTTAAGCACGGGTACAACGCCAGGCGATCGCGTGAACGACTCCTCAGAATTATCGAGAAGATGATCGAATGTCAGTAAGCAGGCCTTTAGTGCCGCGAGTTCGATATCTGGGGATAAGACGCAGAGTCGCTTCCGCGCAACAGTCGTAGATGCTGCGGGTGTCGACGGAAGCTCGACAAGATTTGATTTTAGTTGTTTCGCTAGCTTCTTGGCCGCTTCAAGTGAACCGGACGCTCGGGTCGGCTTATTCGTCTTGGGATCACGCTCGCTGATTTCAAAATCGGTTCTGGAGAGTACTCCTCCAGGTGTAACTTCAAAGATGCCCTCCTCTAAATGATCTATGAGAATGTTTCCTGGTTGATGCTCGGATGAAAGAAGGGGAGCAAGTTCGTTTATGATCAGCGCGAAGCTATCGTAAAGATGGCGGTCTAACGCTTCGCCTGCCGCATTGTTGAAGGAAGTGCTTACAACTCGATTAGAACGAAACCTGCCACATAGCGATCGCGGGATCGTGTGCTCTTGGATCGTTTCTGGAGAAAGTAGTTCACCAGTGAACAGGCACGTTGGAGATTCACTATTCATCTTGAGTTGTTCAACTGAAGACCCTAACGAGCGCAGCCACGCTCATCAAAAAGAAAGCCCCGAGGAGTTTACCCCCGGGGCTTATCGCTACTTTTCGCTATTCGTTATTCAGAATTCGACATTCTCGCTACATCCCCATCCCGCCCCGACCCGGACCCTTGGGCTTGTCTTCCTTGATCTCGCTGACGATGCAATCCGTCGTGAGCAGCAGCGTCGCGACGCTCGCGGCGTTTTGCAGGGCGATGCGCTCGACCTTCGTCGGGACGATCACGCCCATGTCGATCATGTCGCCGTATTCGCAGGTCAGGGCGTTGTAGCCGAAGGTCGCCTGCTTCGACTCGAAGACCTTCTGGGCGACGATCGAGCCGTCCAGGCCGGCGTTCTCGGCGATGCACTTGATCGGGGCCCACAAAGCGCGGCGGACGATATCGACGCCCGTCTTCTGATCGCCCCTCAATTTCTTCTCTTCCTTCTCCAAGACAGCCGCGAGGGCTCGCAACGGTGCGACGCCGCCGCCGGGCAGGATGCCCTCTTCCACGGCCGCGCGGCACGCGTGCATGGCGTCCTCGACGCGGGCCTTCTTTTCCTTCATCTCCATCTCGGTCGCCGCGCCGACGCGAATCTGTGCCACGCCGCCGGACAACTTGGCCAGCCGCTCTTCGAACTTCTCGCGGTCATAGTCGCTGGTGGTCTTCTCGATCGAAATCTTGATCTGGGCGATGCGGCCCTTGACGTCGCTCGGGGCGCCGGCGCCTTCGATCACGGTGCAATTGTCTTTATCGACGACGACGCGCTTGGCCTGGCCGAGGTCCTTGAGGTCGAGCGTCTCCATCGTGATGCCCAGGTCCTCGAAGATGGCCTTGCCGCCGGTCATGACGGCGATGTCCTCGAGCATCTCCTTGCGGCGATCGCCGAAGCCGGGGGCCTTGACCGCGCAGCACTGGAGCGTCCCGCGGAGCTTGTTCACGACGAGCGTCGCCAGGGCCTCGCCCTCGACGTCCTCGG
>CAYMXF010000331.1:0-4031 GCA_964393935.1 uncultured Planctomycetaceae bacterium | reverse complement strand
ATCTGTTCGATCCGGCGAGCGGCCAGCGACTGTAAAGCCCAAGCGCGGCGCGGCCGGCACGCATCCGAGAACGATGGGCGTGCGTTGTCACGCCGACGCCGTTTTGGCCCAATCCTGCATCCACGGCAAGACGCGGTCGACGGCAAGCGGGCGAGCGATGTGATAACCCTGCGCCAGGTCGCAGCCCATGCCGCCCAAGGTCGCCAGGATTTTTTCACTCTCCACGCCCTCAGCAACGACTTGCATGCGCAGGTTATGCGCCATGTCGATGATCGTCTTGGCGATCACGCTCGAGCTGTCCGTCGCGCCGATTTCGGCGGTCACGGCCTTGTCGATCTTGACCTCGGAAAATGGCAGGCTCTGGAGCTGAACCAGCGACGAGTATCCCGTCCCGAAATCATCGATCGAGAGCTTCACCCCGTGGAGCCGAAGGCGGGTGAGTATATCCATCGCCCGTATGGCGTCCTTGGCGACCGCCGTTTCGGTCAACTCAAGCGTCAGGCAACCCGGCGAAACACGAACATGTTCGCACAGGCGCAGCAAATCGTCGGCGAAGTTGAGGTCGTGTAGATTCTTTCCCGAGACGTTCACCGACAGTTCGATTTCGATTCCTTGCTCTTTCCAGGCGCGAAGCTGGTCCAACGCGCCGCCGAGCACGGAGCGTGTCACCTGGTCAATGACGTCGTTCTCCTCGGCGAACGGAATGAATTCGACTGGCGGAACGACCCCGCGTTTCGGATGCTGCCAGCGCACAAGCGACTCGAAGCCGACGACTTTTCGCGAGGCGAGCGCGATCTTGGGCTGGTAGACAAGGAACAACTCCTTGTCGTTGATCGCCCGAACGAGTTCGGCGACGGTGAGCCACACGCCGTTGGTCTTGACTCGGCGCAAAAGGTTGCCGAGTTCGCTCGCCCGAACCGGCTTCGCGACCGTCGCGACGATGTCGAGACCGCGGGCGTCGCCCAACCGTTTCGAGGCCTCGAGAATGCTCGGGTCGACGCCGCTCATGACGATGATCCGCGCCCGACTTTTCCTGTCGGCGAGAAAGCGAAAGAGTTCGATGCCGTCGACGTCGGGCACCATGAGGTCGAGAACGATATGACTCGGCGCCCAATCCGCGACCAGCTTTCGAAATTCCGCCGCTTCGGTGACGGCGAGCGCGTCGTACCCAGCGAGCTTGGCCACGCGGACGACGAAGTCCCCGATCTCGGGTTCGTCATCGATGACAAGCAGACGATCGCCCGTCATGATGTTTCCCCGTTGGTTCGATCGAGGGTCTCCCGCACGCGCCGCGCCAGATCGCGCTTGCGATACGGCTTGCTCAATAGCGCAAATCCGGCGCCAAGTTTGCCGCCCTTCATTTCCGCCGCCTGCGAGAAGCCCGATGTGAACAGGACTTTGATCCCCGGTCGGATCTGTCGCGCCGCTTCGGCGAGCTGGTATCCGCTCACTCCGCCCGGCATCACGACGTCAGTGAACAGAAGATCGATCCCCGCGCCGCCTTTGAGGATCTCGAGCGCCGCCTGCCCGCTGTCCGTCTCGACCGTCTTGTAGCCAAGGTCTTGCAACTGCTTGGCGCTCACGTCGCGCATTTCCGCGTTGTCGTCGACCACCAGAATGATCTCCCCGTCGACGGCGCGCACCGGCGCGCCGGGTTCCCGGCCTAATGCTTCGGCGGCTGTGGCGTCCTTGGCGCATGGAAGGTAAACCTTCACCGTCGTGCCGTGGCCCGGCTCGCTGTAGAGCTTGATATGGCCGCCGGATTGCTTGACGAAGCCGTAGACCATGCTGAGGCCAAGCCCCGTCCCTTTGCTCGCGCGCTTGGTGGTGAAGAACGGCTCGAACGCCTGGGCGAGAATTTCGGGCGACATTCCGGTCCCGGTGTCTGACACCGAAAGGAGCGCGTAATCGCCCGGATCGACCTCGAGATTTTGGACCGCGTATTTCTCGTCGAGATGCACGCTCGAGGTATCGACCGTGAGCGTGCCGCCCTCGGGCATCGCGTCGCGCGTTGACGCAGAGATTGAGCACCGCCGATTCCAACTGGGCGGGATCGACGGTCACCAGCATTGGACCCTCGCCCGTGTGGACGGCGACCATGATGTGTTCGCCCAGCGTACGGCTCAATAGCTCGCTCATCGCGCCGATTGCTCCGTTGAGATCGAACGTCTGCACGTGCAGCGGCTGACGACGCGCAAATGCAAGCAGACTGCGCGTAAGATCGGCGGCCTTGAGAGCCGCCTTCAGCGCCGCTTCGACAAGCGCTTGCTTCTCCGGTTCATCGCGGACCTGCTCCTCGATCAGGTCGAGATTGCCGATGATCACGCCCAACATGTTGTTGAAGTCATGCGCCATCCCGCCGGTGAGCTGGCCGATCGCCTCCATCTTCTGCGATCGGCTCAACATCGCCTGCGTCCGTTCGCGTTCGACCATTTGGTGGCGCAGCGCTTCGTTAGCGCGTGTGACATCCAAGGTTCGCTTGGCCACCAGTTCGGCGAGCCGAGCCGCGCGTTGTTGCACCATGAGAACCAGCAGGCCGGCCATCAAGGTCAGCGCGATGCCGCCGATCAGCGACAAGACCGGCAAGCCGCTGCGGAGCGTGGTGGCCTCGCTTGGCGGGTAGCGGAAGACGAGACGCCAGGGAACTCCATTCACCGAAAATGTCTTTTCGATCTGGATTCCGGGCGCCGCGCCGAGAGACACATCGGTTGCGATAAAACCCTTGCCCCGGAGATATGCCGCAAACGGCGTACCCGGTGGCTGCCCTGGCGCGTCGGCAAAGAAGTAGATGTCTCCGATCAGCGTCGGCGTGTTGCGGATCGCGGCATCAAATACGCGCGTCAACGGAAAAGACGACCCGACGACGCCGCGGAAGCGTATTTGGCGATCGGCCGCTGCGTCCGGAACACCGCCGCCCGCATAGAGCGGCACATAAACGACTATAAGGAATTGGGGCGGTTCGCTCAAAACCAGCCGGACCGGAGGAGGCCCAGCCGGACGGCCCGAATCGCGCGCGCGCTCGAGCGCCTGTCGGTTGGCCGGCTCGATGGCCAAGATGTCGAGGCCGACCGGTACCGGCCGATCGTCAAACGTGACGTTATAGAGGAGCGGCAGATATTCTTCGCGCCGTGCCGCCGGGCGATATTGTCTGCCTTCGCCTAGGTCGCTGATGCGAAACTCCCGATTGAACCGGGCAGATGTGTCGCGCTCGAATCCAGCGCGATCGGCATCTTTGACCAACGGCGCCCAGGTGATCGCCCGCGGAAGAACATCGACGATCGGTACGCTGGCATGAACGAACTTCGCGAACTTGTCGGTCGACGGATCCTGTTCGATCGCCACAAACGCTGCGACCGCAATGGCCGATTCCGGCAGATCCCTCAGCTTGGCGCGAAGGTCGTTGGCCCGCCAATCGGCCCGGAAGTCGAACACCTCGTGGATACGCCGCTCCTCGGCGTCCGATGCGACCTTGTAAGCGAACACCGACAGCGCCACGCCGGCGACGATAGTCGCGGCGGTCGTCAAGACGACGCGCGGTTGCCGGCGGAGCCAAGTGACAAAATGGCGCATGTCGGATCCCCTGCCGCGCATTTCGCGCCGCCCCGACTCGATCGCTACTTATCCACAATCCAATAGCTTTATCGCTCTAACCGCAGTTGTCCAGCCTTGTGGTAAAACAACCGATATTGTCCTTAAATAATAAGATTATTTACCGAATAAATTGATTTTATACCTATTAATAAACAATTGGATTGCACAGAATTCATTGCACGCATTCAGCAAACGCGTTCCTCCAGTCGGCACGCAGTGCCGACGGTATCGGCGACCTTAATCGACGAAATTTTGCCAGCACCGCGACGCCAGGCTCGTGGGCGTCGCTCAGGCGGTCAAAAAATTTTGGACGATGTATCCCCGGCCATGAACTGATAACTGCTACGCCACAGGCTCAGCGCTCGACCGGGCCGCCGGCCTGCATCCAGGCGTTGAAGCCGCCCACCAGATTGGCGACGTTCGCGATCCCCATGTCATGA
>CAYMXF010000330.1:0-4052 GCA_964393935.1 uncultured Planctomycetaceae bacterium | reverse complement strand
CCAATCGTCATTCCGCGCCCACGTCCGGGCGAGGAACACGGCGGCAAGGATCCAGACGCCGCACCAGGCCGCCCGCCGCATCCAGGCCAGGGCGTAAACCGTCGTCGCCAGGGCGGCGAACGCGACGATGAATCCCGCCGATGGCGAATACAAAAGCCGTTCGGCCTTCAACACACCGATGCGAAACGGTAGATTGGAGACCGGAAACAACAGCGCTAGAAAAACGAAGATTCCCCAGGCGACGCCGGCCCTTCGCCGCCAGGTCACTACGATCATCGCCATCAAACCCGCAAGTACCGTGAACGCCGCGATCACTCCGAATTCCCACGGCGTCCCTGCGATGGGCACGTCCGTCACCCAATAATCCGCCGAAAGCCGCACGGGCGCAACGAGCAGCCCCACGTACTCCAGGCCTACGCGCAGCGCCGTCAGGATCCGCTCGCCGGTGGTGACGCCGATGAATCCGACGTTGATGTTGTTCGTCTGAACCGCCGACGCCCGCATCAGCAGGAAAACAATCGCGACGAACCCGTAGCCGACGAAAGCGGCGATCGCGCGAACCTCCGCGCGGAAGAGGCGCCGTCGATGCGGCAAGATGAACTCCCACAGCACGATCATGATGGGCCCCATGAGTCCGATCTCTTTCGAGAAAACACCGAAGGCGTAGGCGGCGATCGACATCACGACCCATATCGATCCTCCGCGTTTCCCGGTCGAGCCCGCGTCTTTTGTTGCGAACACGAAAGTAAGACAACTCAACAGGCCGCCGAGCAGCGCCATGATCTCCGCGCGCCCGACGATCCCCGCGACGACCTCGGTATGGATGGGATGCACCGCGAACAAGACGCCCGACGCCAGGGCTGCCCTGGCATCTCCGAAGACCGCCAGCACCAGCGCGTATAGAAGCAAACACACGCAGGCATGAAGCACGATATTGACGGCGTGATACCCCCGTGGGGAAAGCCCGTGGATGGCGTAATTAAGGGCATACGACGCGATCGTCAGGGGCCGGTAGAGGCTCTTGTCGTTGGCCTTGTCGCCCTCTCCCCAATAGTTGGTCGTGAAGAATTTTCCGATGTTCCCCAGGCTCCGGATCAGCTCGTTTTCCTTCACGATCGGTACGTCGTCGAGCGTGAAGTCCGCATGGATCGTATTGGCATATGCGGCGATAGCGACCAGAAAGACCGCGCCGCCTTCCACGATCCGGCGTCGGCGTATGCGGGTATCGGCCGCCTGCTGCACGCCCCCCCCTCCTTCACTCCAACGGCCTCGATTCGCGTCGCGCGCGTCGCGGTCTTCGCCTCGTCGAGATCGATTAGACCGTATCCTCGCCATCTGCCCGTCCCATTCTCGACCGTTTCGGTCAACTGAAATCAGCAAGCCCTGCTGAAATCGGCGCGATATTCCGGTAAGATACCGTGGTCCCTATCGTTTGCCCCCATCGTTGGGGCGGGTCCTGTTCAACCGTCGCGTCGAGCGTTCTCATGGCCCTGCGCGTGAAATGTAAATGCGGCAAGGTCCTGGCCGTCTCCTCGAAGCTGGCCGACAAGCGGATCACCTGCCCCGGCTGCAAGAAACCGTTCCTCATCCCGCTAGCAAAGTTCCTATCGGCCGAGAAACCCGCCGCCGCAACAGTCCAGCGCGCCGCTTCCCCGACGGCCGCAAGGCCGCAGGCGGGCCAAACCGCGCGAGGGCCCGTCGCAACGAATTCTGCGCCGGCCGACCTCGAGCCGGTGATTGCCGATCTGTCCGGCACGATCGGCGTCTCTCCGAGCGGCATCTTTGGCGAGATCGAACTGGACGGATCGTCGGCGGCCTCGTTTCTACCGCCCGCACCGGTGGCCGTCGACGTTGGCGACCCCGTCGAACTCTCCTACGCTCGGGAGCACGTTTCTTCCACGATGCCCGCCGCGACCAGCCGCCAAGTGAGCGCCGCCATCGAAGGCCCGAAGCGCACGTACTGGTCCGATGCGTTACGCAGCTTTGTCTATCCCTTCAGTAGCGGAGGAAACGTAGCCAACCTTATCGTCATCTCGATCATCTCGCTCATCGTCATTCCACTGCACTTCGCAGGGTTCTACGGCCTGTTTGGCGTCTTCATCATCTTCGGCTGGGTCCGGGCGATGTATCTTTCCGTCGTCCAGGACACCGCCGCGGGCTCCGACGATATGCCCGGCATAAAGATGGAAGACGGATTCCTCGAGGACATCATCAAACCGGCCTTTAAGTACATCGGTTCTTATGCAGTGGCCTTGTTGCCGGCCGCCGCCTACACGATCGGCATGGCGACCGGGCTCGTTCCAGGCGCGATGCAATCGGAGTTTATTCTGCTCGCCTGGATCGCGGGCGGCATCTTCCTGTGGCCCGTGTTTCTGATGCTCTTTGCCTTCGGGGCGCTGAACATGATCCATCGCGTGGACTTGATCTTCGCCACCATCTTCCGGACGATCGTTCCGTATCTGTCGCTTTGGCTCATGCTCCTGTTGGTCGGTTTCCTTTCCACGCTCCCCTGGCTCGGCGATATCCTTGACGATCTCAATATCAACATCACCCTTCCCGCTCTTCCCGACCTCGGCCTGGCCGGAAAAATCATTTACCTCATCCTCGACGTTTATTTTTCCATCGTGAGCATGCGCCTCATCGGCCTCTACTACCTCCACTTCAAACGCCGCTTCGCCATCGTGATGGAATAAGAAATTGCAACAGCCGCGTCGTTCCCGCCATCTCCTTGGGTAGTTATAATCCGTTTTTTCGGCCCGGATGGAACCGGGCCGCGGGGACGAACGTTAGATGGATCTCTTCCGCGTTGGGCGCGTGCCGTACATGGCCCGCCGCAACTACCTTTACGAAATGCAGCACCTCGTGCTTTGGGGCCTCTTCGCCGGGCTCGTCGAAGGCACCGTCTCCGCCGTCATCGCCAGCAAGACGTTCGGCGGTAGCAACCTGCTCATCACCGTCGTTCAGGCCACGCCCGCCTTCGCCAATCTGGTGAGCATCTGGTGGGGAGCGATGCTGGTCGGCCGGCGCAAGCTCCCCGCCTTCATGACCCTCGCCGCCGCCAGCCTTGCCGTGGGCCTTATGGTCGGACTCACTCCGCACACGGCGATGGGTGGCTGGATTTTCGCGATTCAGATTTGCCTCTCGCGCGTTTTCATGACCGGCGTCGTGACGACCCGCGCCAGCTTGTGGAAGAGCAACTACCCCCGGTCGCATCGCGGCCGCATCACCGCCAATCTCCAGATCCTCCGCACGTTCATGAGCCTACCCGTCATCCTCGGAGGCGGCATGCTCTTCGACCACAATCCGCTCGCGTATCGTTGGTTCTACCCGGTCGTCTCGCTCATCGGCGCGGCGAGCCTGTTCCTGCGCCGCAAGGAGCGCGTTCGCGGTGAGCGCATGGCGCTCGCGGGGCGCGGCGGCAGCGACGGAGAGCCCATCGCCGACACCGGTCTCATCGCCCCGTTCAGCCTCGTCGCGATCATCTCGCCCTTTCACCTGTTTCCGCGCATGTGGCAGGTGTTGAAAGAGGACCGCCGCTTCGCCCGCTATTGCGTCGCGCAGGGCTGCATCGGCTCGGCCAATCTCATGGCCATGCCGGTCAATACGATCGTGCTCACCAAGTTGCTCCACCTTTCCTATACCTCCAGCAACTGTTTGCTCGACATCATCCCGCGCGGCATCACGATCATCTCGCTGGCGCTGTGGGCCCGCCTCTTCGATCGCGTCGGCGTGCTGCGTTTCCGCGTCTACAACTCGCTCTGTTGGTGTGGTTCACTTTTGTTCTGCGGCGTCGGCGCCTTGTTCGCACAACGAAGCGGCGGGCAACTCGGCGCCGACTTTGTCGCTGCCACGGGCGTCTATGTCTTGGGGCGCATCTTCGAGGGCCTGGCCCAAAGCGGCGGCGCGATCGCGTGGAACATCGGCCATCTGCACTTCGCCGAGGACGACAAGGCCGAGCTGTACATGGGCATCCACGTCTCGCTGACCGGCCTGCGCGGGCTCATCGCCCCGTTTGCCGGCGCCTTGCTCTATGCGTGGATCGACTGGGGCGT
>CAYMXF010000329.1:0-4077 GCA_964393935.1 uncultured Planctomycetaceae bacterium | reverse complement strand
GCTCCCTGCCAACGACAAAAGGAGGAGTCCCATGCAATTCATTTCCGAACAAGATCAACAAGATCGCGACCTTCTCAACGAAAGCCAGCGCGTTCTCGTCAAACGAATCATCGCCCAGTCCCAAGGCGCCCTGACCGACGGCCAGGTGCGCATCTATTCCACCGCGATCTGCAATTTCCAAAAGCTCGTGATCCAACGCGACAAAATCGTCTCGGCCAGGGAAACCGAACGCGACAGAAACGCCACCCGTCTCGAAATCGCCCGAATCCGCGCCGAGACCGCGCTCACGAAGCGCGATCGCAACGCCGCCGACCACCCCCAACGCGACGACGACGATCCCACCGCTCCCTACGGTCGCAAGAAAGACGGCACGGCTTACACCCCCGAGGAATTCAAGGAATCCCTCGACCAGGCCATTAACGACATCTACGGACTGCCCCCCATCAACCCCAAATCGCAAATGCCCGGCGGCTGGAACCGCTCCTCCGACGCCGATCCGTCGATCCGAGCCCGGAGCGCAAGCGACGGGTCCGACATCGCCGACGATGCCGCCCTCCGAGCCGGCGGCGCAAGCCTGCCCTTGGAGCGGAGCGAAAAGGGCCCCGGCCGACCGAGCGAAGACGACCCATCGCGCGCACCGCTCCCCGCGCAAGACCCTTTCGTCATTCGTAATTCGTCATTCGGAATTATTTCTGGAGCTTCTTCCAATCCGAAAGAAACCGCTCCAGGCCGATATCCGTCAGGGGATGGTTAAGGAGTTGCTTGAACACGCTGTACGGCATCGTCCCGATGTCCGCCCCGGCCTTCGCCGCCTGGGCGACGTGGAGCGGGTGCCGCAGACTCGCCGCGAGGATCTCGGTCTTGAAACCGTAGTTGTCGTAGATCAAGCGGATCTCGTCGATCAGCGCCATCCCGTCGTGGCCGATGTCATCCAGCCGCCCGAGAAACGGCGAGCAGAAATTCGCCCCGACCTTCGCCACGATCAGCGCCTGAATCGGCTGAAAGACGAGCGTGCAGTTGGTCTTGATCCCCTCGGCGACGCAGAGCTTCAGCGCCTTGATCCCCTCGGGGATCGTCGGCAGCTTGACGATGATGTTCGGCGCGATCTTGGAAAGTTCCCGCGCCTCCTTCATCATCCCGTCGCACTGTACCGACACGACCTCCGCCGAGACCGGCCCGGGGATGATCTCGCAAATCTGCTTGACCAGCGTCTTGAAGTCCTTGCCCTCCTTGGCCACCAGGCTCGGGTTCGTCGTGATCCCATCGACGATCCCCATCGCCGCCCCCGCCTTGATCTCATCCAGATTCGCCGTATCGAGGAAAAATTTCATGACGCCTATCCTTCGCTATTCGTTATTCGCCGTTACGCCATCGCTTCCAGCGCCGCCAACTCCCGTTCCACGTCCGCCGCCGTCAGCGCCTCGCCGCGGTTCAGCCGGGCGACGATCTCCCCGATCTGCCGCTTGCCCTCGTCCTTGCGCAGGTCCATCAGGAAGCCGTCGAAAAAATGCTCCCCGGCCAGCGCCCGGTTGATCTCGGCTTCCTTGTTGTGCTCGTCCAGTTCCGTGAAATAGACGACATGGTACCGTCGGCCGTAATCCGCTTCGCGGTAAATCTCGAACATCGTCCGATCGCTCGCCGTCGCCATCCCCGAACCTTTCATTCAACAGGCAATAGCGTATCCGCGAAGACGTGGCCCAACAAGCGCGGCTGGCTCCCATCCGAGCCCGGAGCGCAAGCGACGGGTCTGCGAAGCCAGTATGGAAAAGGCGCCTACCCGCGATGCTGCGACCGGATGATCTCGCTCGCCTTGTTGGACGGCAGATCCAGCGCGCCCAGCGCCTGCGATGCGGCGGTGCGAAGGACGAGGTCCTTCTCTTTCATCGTGAACTCGATCAGCCGATTCACCAGATCGGTCGTCCCGAGCATGTTGCCGTTTCGCCGGGCGGATTCGGCCAGCGACGCGAACTTCGAGACGCGCTCGGCCGGGGTGTGCGCCTCGTTCAGCGCCGCCTCGCCAATCGCCACCTGCGCGTCGCCGCTCGCCGCCAATGCGAGCACCTGCGCACAGCGGATTCGCAGCGTCTCCGACGGGCTCGCCAGCGCCGTAATCAGCGCCGGCATGGCCTTCGAGAAGTCGTACACCTTCAGGTTACTCTGCCCGATCATCCGCAGGACGTCCGCGCTCTGAAGCGCCAGCCCCATCGACATCTCGACCGAAAGCGGGTTCATGCCCAGCGCCTGCGCGGCACGGCCCACTCGCGTCATCACTTGCTGGTTGATTTTTTCGGGGTCGCCGAGCTGCGTGACCTCGGAGGGCAGAATTTCTACGCCGGCCGCCATCCGGCTCGCGGCGATCGCCTTGTTCATCTGCCCTTCCTTGGCGACGATCAAGATCGGCGTTGCGGCGGTCGGCAGGTCCTTGCGCAGATCGGAAACGGCTTGCGTTGCATCCGGCTGAGCCATGTCGCTGGCCAAGAGGATCACGTCGAACGACGTCAGGTTGGCCTTCTGCCCGTTGTCGCGGGCTTTGTTGAAATCGCCGCCGACGGCGGAGTCGAATCCGACGCCGCGAAGGATCGCCGCGAAGGCGTTTCCGCTGGACGCGTCGGGATCGACGACGAGGGCGGACTGTCGGCCCGATTGCGCGAGCGCTTCGGCCAAAACCGGCACGACGTTCTCCGCGCCCTGGAAGGGCGTCTTGGGCAGCGCGCGGCCGAGGGCCAGCGCCGCCTTGATCCGCACTTGTTTGCTGGGAAACGCGAGCGTCTGCACCAGCGGCTGCTTGATGTCCTCCGCGCCGACCAAGCTCGGCTCGCCCGCCGTCTCGGACAGCGCCGCGATCGCGCCCAGCGCGACGCCGGCGTCGTGGTCCTTGAACGCGCGGGCCAGGACCATGTGGTTGTACTTGGGCCCGGCCGCGCGCGCGAAGTAGATCGCTCGCGGATAGCCCTCGGGCCGCGTGCCGTCCTTGGCGGAGAGCGCGTCGGCCGACTCGCTTTCGACGTTCAAGCCGAGCCTGGCCTCGCGCCGGAAGTCGGCCGCCACCCAAAGCGCCGTGGCCACCGTGTTGTCGGGTTGGGCGACGAGCGCCTCTTCACAACAGCGCATCGCCATGACGTCGTTGAAGATCGCCGCCGGCACCTCGATCAAGCGCAACTCGCCATCGCGCAGGTACCAGATGTTCGCCGTGTCGCGCCGCGCGTCGGCCCGAAGCGACTCGATGTTGTTGTAGTAGCCGTCGCCCAACTCGTAGAACAGCCGCGAACGGTCGGACGAGGCGTCGCCCAGCGTCGCCATCGCCTGCTTCGCGGCGGCGCGGACATCCGCGCTGGCCTTGGAGTCGTCGGCGACCTTCGCCAGATAGGGCAGCGCCTGGCGATAGCCGATCTGCGCCGCCGCGTTGATGAGGATCTGTCGCGTGACGTTGTCTTCCATGCCCAGCGCGATGCACAGCGGGTTCAGCGCCGCCCGGCCGATCTGCGGCAGGAGTTGGATGATCGCGGGGTGCAAGGCCCGCTTGTTGGCGTCCTGGAGGTATTGAATCAAGTGCGGGATCGCGTACTCGCCGGAGTCCTTCAAGCGGCTCGCGGAATTGAACGCGACGCGCGGCGGGCCGCCGAGTTTGGCGACGTTCGCCGAAATCTCCTGCGGGTCCATCCGCAGCATCTCCTCGCCCCTACCCAGGATTTCGAGGAAGCGCTTGGCCGATGGGCCGACCTCGGTGTTCGCCAGCAGCTTGATGAGGATCGCGTGGCGGTTCGGATTCGCCCGCGCAAGTTCGAGCAGCGCGACCGGGTCGGGGTTGGAGTCGTCGAGCGCCTTGAAGTTCGCATCGGCGTAGGTGAAGCGGCCGATCGCGGCGAAATGCCAGCCGTCTTCCGCGAGGGTCTTTTGCTTCCGTCCTGCGGTGACCTTCTCGATGATCGTCTTGACGGCGGCGGGGGCATCGTCGGCTTTGGCCCAGGCTTCGAGCCGGAGCGAGCCCGTGCGATCGGCCATGAGGGCGAGTCGCAGGTCGGATAGCTTCATGCCGGCGACGGCGTCGAAGCTCTTGGCGGCGGCCTCTTTCTCATC
>CAYMXF010000328.1:1285-4127 GCA_964393935.1 uncultured Planctomycetaceae bacterium | reverse complement strand
GTCGGCCGCCCGCCGGCCCGTTGGCGCGTCGCCCGCTTCGCGCGATCTCACCCGCGCCCCCTCGTCGCCGAGCCACGCGCCGCCGATCGCCGAATCCGTAATGAACGTGTCGTTGTCGTCCGCGGTGACATCGTCCGTGCAGATCTGATTTGCCGAAGGGACAGGTGCATGCCTTCCTCGATGTGATGGCCGCCGGCGCCCCCTACACGGCCATTTCGCGCACCGTGCATATTCATCCGACGGTCGCCGAGTACCTGCCGACGCTGCTGGGCGATCTCGAACCGCTTGCCTGATAGCCAGGCAAGAAGGGGCAGATCGGGTGTGGCCATGATCTTATGTCGGATTCCTCGATGAGGTTAGCGGGCAGCCCCTTGCTGCGCCGCGCTGCCGACATATGGCGCACGTCTGGATTTGGCACTTCGGCGACATGACGAGGCACAGGAACGAAGGCCGCTTTTAAACTGGAAGCGGACATTGGCATACCAGTACGACCAGTGCCGTTTATGAGTTCACGGCCTAGATAAGATTTGCCGTAGGAACCGTGATCTTCTCGAGGGCCTCGATGCACGCAGCGCCCAATCATAGCTGCATGGTCGCGCGTGCCAGTCGAGACGATCTAGCGGCTTGTTTGACGCGCGCGGTGCTCAGCGCTTGCTGTCCATTCGTCAAAGCTGAAACAGTCAAGATCTCGCAGAAGATATAGGGCGACGAATGCGCCAAAAATCGGTACGGCAGCAAAGAACAGATGCTGCGGCTCACCCGAAATCAGGCCCCATGGATCAATAATCAGTCGAGCTGTGACGACGACGGTCACCGTGTGGGCCAGTAGGCCGATTGCATAGCTCCAACGGCGAAACGCCCCCGCAGCAATCGCGAGGGCCAACAGAGATTCGAGCGCACCCAGCACATACGCCACAACGTTCGAGGCGGAGAATCCATAGAAAAAGTCGTAGATCGCAAGGCTCGCTGATGTGACGATGAATTTCTCCAATCCCCAGACCAGCAGAAAGAGACCCAAGGTGATTCTGAGGATTGCCAGTCCGACGCCGAAACGTCGACGAAGGATCGGGCTGATGGGCGTACCTATCGATGAGCTCATCTTGACCTCGCCTAGCCGGCTGCTGAAAAATCCGCGCGCGCCGCGTTGCGTGTCAAATTTGGCCACCCGATTCGTTAGGTCCGCTCGCCGACTTGACGCCGTACGGCGGACCCGAAGTGATGGCCATCGCCATGATACAAGCCCCTGTCCCTTCCGCAAATCAAATCCCACCGAACGAGTGATAAGGCCCTCGAGATTCTCAATGCGCGCCACGCCCGCGGTGAGATTGACCGCGAGGAATACTTGCGGCGAAAGAAGGACATCCTGGAAGGCTGACGGGCATCTGCTTCCACTCTTTCTACGCCCGATATGTTTCCCGCAAAGGCTATCGGGAAGCGCGAGTGAATTTCGCGTCGCAGCGACGTTCTGCGTATCAGGTCCTTCAGCGCACAGCTTAAGATGCGTACGCAACCAAAGGAAATAAGGCGATCCTGGTCAGCAGCTCCGCTTGATATACCGCGAGATTTCCTCCGGATCTTTGAAGATGACGAAGGCGCGATCGCCCATCATGTTGGCTGGCAGCAGCGCGGGCGCACCTGCCGGCGGACCGAGCGGGCTCGAGTCCGTCTTGAAGCGCAGGTTGAACTCGGGAAACGGAAGCTTGGCGCCATCCTTGGCCGTCACGACATAGGTTCCGTTGCAGTACTCGAGGGACGCAACTTGTTGATCTGGTGGCAGCTCGGAGAGTTTGGCCGGCGGGCGCTGCTGATTGGGGCGCTGCTGTTGCGCGCCGGCCGGCACAGCGAGCGCGGCAATTACCAGAAGCGCCATTAGGCTCCCTCGCATGATACATCCTCCTGATGCTCAACCCCCGCAGCGCCCTTGGCCGCTGGCGCGGGCAAATTCATTGCAACACCCATACGGCCCCATCCTCTCCCGTCTGGCTCGTGTCACGCCCTCACCCAATCAGTAGGAGCGCCGGAAAGGTTTGAAGCAACCAAAACGAAAATGCCGTCAGCTCGCCGGTGATCATTGCCACCCCCATCGCAACCATGCCCGCTCCGGCGGCGATCTGGAGAATGCGTCCCGCCCTGCGCCATCGGCGAATGATTCGGACAAAGGCATCGACAGAGCCGGCAGCGAGCAGGAATGGAATTCCGAGCCCGGTCGAGTAGATCGAGAGAAGATAAATCCCGTCCCCAACGCTGGCGGTCGAGGCGCTGACGGTCAGGATCGCTCCGAGAATCGGTCCGATGCACGGAGTCCATCCGAATGCAAACGCGACTCCGAGCACGAACGCGCCCATCGGACGGCCACCCCGAATTGGAGTCTGCCAGCGATGATCGCGCTCGAGCCACTGCATCCGGATGAGGCCGGTCAACAGCAGACCGAATGCGACCACGATCGCGCCTGCAACGAGATTCGCCTCGTAGCGGTACGCAAGCAGCCAGCGACTGGCCGCCGTGGCGCTCGCCCCGAGAGCGACAAAGATGGCCGAAAACCCGGCCACGAACCAGACGCTGAGCCAAACGGCAGAGAGACGATCCTGCCAGCGACGCGCGCTCTGGAGTTCATCGAGCGACTTTCCGGCAATGAAGGACACGTACGCCGGCACGAGCGGCAGAACGCAGGGCGACACGAAGGAGATGAGTCCGGCCGCAAAGGCGGACGCAAGGCCGATGGTTGATGCATCCACCATGATCAGGCATTCCAATGACAATGGGGTCGCAACGGCAATCGCTTGGGCGACGACGCATCCCAAATCTCTTCCGGAGATGCCAAGTCTGGCGGCAACACGTCAAC
>CAYMXF010000328.1:0-1185 GCA_964393935.1 uncultured Planctomycetaceae bacterium | reverse complement strand
GCCGTAAACGCGGTATCCTCCCGGCGACCGAGGCACGGGACGAATGAGCTCAATCTTCTCGTAATAGCGAATCATCTTTGGTGACGTACCTGCACGCGCGGCCAATGTTCCGATGTTCATCAGTGCCTCTCTCTACCCCGGTGCACGGCGGATGAACATTGGCTACGCATCGCTGCCTGTGTTTAGCCGATCCGGATCGTCGTATCGGCGAGAAACCGATACGGCGGCACGCGGAGATTCCGCGGCGCCGGCCCCTTGCGGATTCGGCCCGACGCGTCGTAATGCGAGCCGTGCCCACGGCGCCAAAGGCACCCGTCGCCAGATACAGGAAATCCCGCCGGCCTTCTTCGGGCGCTCGATGGGTCGCTCCAAGATCAACTATCGCGTTTGCCAATGATCCTCTCCGGGTCCCCTTGGGCGGTCTCGATGTCCCGCCCTTCCGTTGCACCAACCCCCTGGTCATTTTTTCCGGGCGCGTTCGACGAGCGCGCGCAACGTCACTGCGTCCAGCGCACCAACAAATACGTTTTCACCAACGACGAAACTCGGCGTGCCGGTGACCTGCAAGGCCTGCGCGAGTTCGAAGTTGCGGTTGAGCGCCTCGACGATCGTCGGATCCTCCATGTCGCGCCGCAGGCGCTCGACATCGAGGCCGACGGACGCGGCAATCTCAAGCGCGCTCTCGCTGGTCACCCGATCGGGCGAACTCATCATCGCCTTGTGATAAGCGACGTATTTCCCCTGGCGCGCCGCGGCAAGCGCGGCGCGTGCCGCGAAGGTCGAGTTCGGCCCGAGGATCGGGAATTCCTTGTAGACGAAGCGCAGGCTGCCGTCCGTGCGCTCGATCTCGTCGAGAGATCGGCGCGACCCGCCGACAATAGGGGCAGTTGTAGTCGAAGAACTCGACGATCGTGACGCTTCCGGCCAGGTTGCCGCCGACGGGTGCGGACGGGTCACGAAAGATTTCACCCCGTCGTGCTGCAACCACCGCTCGGATCTCGTCCTGCCCCGCGGCGCGGGATTGCGGGGCGCGCGCCTGCGACCGCTGCAGGCCCTCCGCCACCAGATCAGGGTTACGCCGTATTACCTCGCGCACCCGCTGCTCGAACGCCTCGTCGGTTACGGCGGAGCCGGTGACGACCTGTGCCAGGCGGCCTACGAACGAGTTGCCGCTCCAGAGGTACA
>CAYMXF010000327.1:0-4148 GCA_964393935.1 uncultured Planctomycetaceae bacterium | reverse complement strand
TGAACATTCGATTCTTAACTTAATGGCATTCTAGAATGACCCCTTTGATTTCCCCGCCCAGGAGCTTTCACATGCGAAATCTATCGCTTATCGCTCTGACATCTCTGATCGCAACGTCGGTCGGGTCCAATTGCTCCAACTCCGCTTGCATGCTGCCGATCGTCCCCGCGCCGGGCGTGGTGGTCACGCTCACCAGTGCCGCCACGCTCCAGCCCATCCCTGGCGCGACGCTCACCCTCCGCAACAACACGTCGGCCTATTCGATGCAGGAAGGGTCGCCCGGCGTTTACAGCGGCGCCAACGGATCCCCAGGGACCTTCACGCTGACGGCCGAGGCGAGCGGCTTCCAGACGGCCACCCACGAAAACATCGTCGTCAGCGGTCAAGCCTGCGATGTCACCACGGTGCAATTGCAGATTCAGATGAACCCCATTTGACGATCGAGGGCGGCGGCCGTTGGCTGGTCTCGCGCTCGCTCGACCGGCCCTACATGCTCTCGCAGATGTTGATGTTCGGCGGAGTCAGGGACCACAGCCGAGGGCGGCTATGCCACGGAAGAGACGGGCGAGACGCCCGTGCCACCTAACGAAGGTGGAGGCCCGCGGCAGGTCCGCGGCGGCCGGTTGGCGTTTGGCGGACTTTCCCTATAATGGTCGAAGCGTGGGGGCGTGATGGGTCGCCGCCGATGCGATGACGCCGGCGTCGGACCCGATAGACAATCGGATGCAGGACCTATCGAGGCGGATCGACCATGAAGATGCCGAATTTCAGACTCTACGACACCCAAGCGACCACAGCCATGCTAGCCGGAGGGCTGGGCCTAATCTGTTTGATGGGGCTGGCGATCGTTGTTTTCAAGAATCTCGACACGAAGCTATGGACCATCGCTTACAGCGACCGGGTCGGTTGGTCGCAGTATCGAAAGCCGGTGATCTTTGCGGCCACCCCGGTCGTCTTGCTGTTCGGCGTGACGGCGGGCATCCTCGGCTTCCGCAGCCTCGGTCAGGCGCGCAACACGAAGCAAGGACGATCGTGGATGGGGATGACCCTCGGCGCGATTTGCGTGGCCCTTGCGCCGGTGATGTTGACCGCCTGGTTGCAACTCAGCGAGCCGATGATCGTCAGCGACAAGAAAGCAAGGGCCGGAGCCATGAAGTCGATCGCCGAGCCATGACACGGCGATTCGATGACCAGGCCGACAGCCTCCTCACGCGGGAAACTTTGTGGTCTGCCGGCTGTTGAACATCCTCTTGCCCGGAACCGGGTTGATCCTGACCGGCCGCGAGTGGCTCGGCTTCTTACTGGCGATCGTCTTTGGTATCTGCGGCAACGTGGCTTTGGCCGGATGGCTCATCGCCCCGGCGGCCATACCGATCTGGCTGACGCGAATCGCGGCGTTCATGACCTTCCTCGCGTGGGTTTGTGCCCAGGTCCTTTTGAAACGGCATCCGTCCCAATCCCCGGCCGCTACTCCGGAAACGTCGGTGCGGGAAACATGACGGGTTATCGGCGTGGAGAGACCGTCGGATGCGATCCGCTCGCGTGGGTTCGGTCCTCATCACCTAGGAACATCATCGTATCCGGCTTGATGAGTGGTTCCCGCCTCCGAAGGCCCCGAGAGTTCACGCGGGTTGCGCGACAACCGATACTATGGAAAGCTATTGCAAGCGTCGTCGAGTCCAATATTGGCCGCGTTGAAGGACCCCAAACGCACGACTAGAATTGCGATACAGGGGCTTCGCGGTTAGGGTGGGTCGGTTGTCGGTCGCAACAGGGGCGGGATGGGCGAGCGTAAAGGGGCCTCGCCAGCGCGGCGGATCAATGGGTACGACGGAGTCCGGACGCCTGACTGGGAGGATGTGAACGAATGTTCGAGCGATTCACGGATCGAGCGCGGAAGGTGATGGCCCTGGCCAACCAAGAGGCCCAGCGGTTCAATCACGAATACATCGGGACCGAGCACATCCTCCTGGGCCTGGTCAAGGAAGGCAGCGGGGTCGGCGCCAACGTCCTCAAAAATCTCGAGGTGGATTTGCGAAAGGTCCGCCTGGAGGTCGAAAAGCTGGTCAAGAGCGGCCCGGACATGGTCACCATGGGCAAGCTGCCCCAGACGCCGCGGGCCAAGAAAGTCATTGAGTTCGCCATCGAAGAGGCGCGCAACCTCAACCATAACTACGTCGGCACGGAGCACCTGCTCCTCGGCCTGCTCCGAGAACAGGACGGCGTGGCCGCCCAAGTCTTGATGAATTTGGGAATCAAACTGGAAGAGGTGCGCGAAGAGGTATTGAATCTACTGGGTGCCGGCGTGGAAAACGAAGAAACAACGGGCGGGGGCGTGGGCAATCAAGAGTCGAGTGGCCGCAAGGGGACCAAGTCCCGGACGCCGGCCCTCGATTCCTTCGGCCGCGATCTGACCGAGATGGCCAAGAGCGGTAAGCTCGACCCGGTCATCGGTCGCGCGAACGAGATCGAGCGTCTGCTCGTCGTATTGTGCCGCCGCTATAAGAACAACCCCGTGCTGCTCGGCGAGGCGGGCGTCGGCAAGACGGCGATCGTCGAGGGCCTGGCTCAGCGCATCGTGAGCAACGACGTGCCCGAGCTGTTGGCCGACAAGCGGATCGTCGTGCTCGATTTGGCGATGATGGTCGCCGGGACCAAGTATCGCGGTCAGTTCGAGGAGCGGATCAAGGCGGTGATGAACGAGGTCCGCCGGGCCCGCAACGTCATTCTCTTTATTGATGAATTGCACACCCTGGTCGGCGCCGGCGGGGCCGAAGGGGCCATCGACGCCTCTAATGTTCTCAAGCCCGCGTTGTCTCGCGGAGAGCTACAGTGCATCGGCGCGACGACGCTGGACGAATACCGCAAGTACATTGAAAAGGACGGCGCGCTGGAGCGCCGCTTCCAGCAGATCATCGTCGAGGCGCCTTCCAAGGACGAGACGATCGAGATATTGAAGGGCCTGCGCGATCGCTACGAGGCCCATCATCGCGTGCAGATCACCGACGAGGCGCTCGTCTCCGCCGTCGAGCTGTCGATGCGCTACATTCCGGGCCGCGTTCTGCCGGACAAGGCCATCGACGTCATCGACGAGGCCGGCGCCCGCGTGCGCCTCAAGGCGATGACCAAGCCCGGCGATCTCACAAAGCTCGAGGAAGAGATCAAGAAACTCACGATCGAGAAGGATGAATCCGTGCGGAACGCCGATTATGAACGGGCCGCCGACCTTCGCGACAAGGCGATCAGCCTCGCCTCCGAAAAAGAAAAAATGGACAAAGAGTGGCACGACCACCGCAACGAAATCGACGGCGTAGTGGATGAGGAGGTCGTCGCCGAAGTCGTCAGCAAGATGACCGGCGTACCGCTGACTCGTCTGGAGAAGGAAGAGGCCCAGCGCTTGCTCGAGCTGGAAACCGAACTGCACAAGCGCGTCATCAGCCAGCAGGAAGCCATTAGCGCCGTGGCGCGGAGCGTTCGTCGCTCGCG
Source organism: uncultured Planctomycetaceae bacterium (assembly GCA_964393935.1). GTDB lineage: Bacteria > Planctomycetota > Phycisphaerae > UBA1845 > UTPLA1 > DATEMU01. The sequence goes on along the minus strand of CAYMXF010000327.1, from coordinate 662 downwards.
CAGCGGTCTGAAGGACCCGAACCGCCCGATGGGAAGTTTCATCTTCATCGGCCCGTCCGGCGTGGGCAAGACCCTGCTGGCCAAGAGCCTCGCCGAGTTCATGTTCGGCGCGGAGGAGGCACTGATCTCCATCGACATGTCGGAGTATATGGAGAAGCACAACGTCAGCCGCCTGATCGGCGCACCGCCGGGCTACGTCGGTTACGAGGAAGGCGGGCAGCTCACCGAGCGGATTCGCCGCCGGCCGTACGCCGTCGTCCTGCTCGACGAGATCGAGAAGGCCCACCCCGACTGCTTCAACATGCTGCTTCAGATCATGGAGGAAGGCCGCCTGACCGATTCGTTCGGCCGCCATGTGGACTTCCGCAACACGATCCTGATCATGACGAGCAACATCGGGGCCGACAAGATCACGCACCAGGCGACCTTCGGATTCGAGAAGCGCGACGAGCATCTCAGCTACGAGAAGATGCGCAACGTCCTCAAGCAGGAGCTGGAGCACCACTTCCGGCCGGAGTTCCTCAACCGCGTCGATGAAGTGGTCGTCTTCCACAAGCTCAACCACGAGGACCTGACGCAGATCGTCGAATTGGAAATCAAAAAGGTCGCCAAGCGCCTCATCGACCACGGCCTGATCCTGGAACTCACCGACGAGGCCAAGA
>CAYMXF010000326.1:1601-4150 GCA_964393935.1 uncultured Planctomycetaceae bacterium | reverse complement strand
TGCGATGGCTGACGACGGCGGTCCAGCCGGCGTCCATCGCCGTCTTGATCGCGGCCAGCGTCTCGGTCAGCGTGCCGATCTGATTCAACTTGATCAATACGCTATTGGCCGTCTTCTCGCGGATGCCGCGCTCGATGAATTTTGGATTCGTGACGAAGATGTCGTCGCCGACGAGTTGGACCTTTGCGCCGAGTCGTTGGGTGAGCTTCGTCCAGCCTTCCCAATCGTCCTCGCCGAGCCCGTCTTCAAGGCTGCGGATGGGCCATTGGCCGCACTTCTCCGCCCAGTAGTCGATCATCTCCTCGGCCGATGCGATGCGGTCGGGGTTGCTCTTGTAGAACTTGTACTTGTTCTTCGCGCCGGCCTCGGAGGCCATCTCACTGGTGGCCGGGTCGAGGGCGAACCAGACCTGCTCGCCGAGCTTGTAGCCGGCCTTTTCGACGGCGGCGGCGATGACCTCGAAGGCCTCGTCGTTGGACTTGAGGCTCGGGGCGTAGCCGCCTTCGTCGCCGACGGCGGTGTTGTAGCCCTTGTCGTGCAGCACCTTCTTGAGCGTGTGGAAGATCTCCGCGCCCCAGCGCAGGGCCTCGCGAAAGGTCGGCGCGCCCCAGGGCTGGATCATGAACTCCTGGAAATCGACGGTACTGTCGGCGTGCTTGCCGCCGTTGAGGATGTTCATCATCGGGACGGGGAGGACGGTCGCGCGATCGCCGCCGAGATAGCGGTAGAGCGGTTGACCGGCGGCGTTTGCCGCGGCGCGGGCGGATGCGAGCGAGACGGCGAGGATCGCGTTGGCGCCAAGATTAGATTTGTTCGGCGAGGCGTCGAGGGCGATCATCGCGTCGTCGAGGGACTTTTGGTTGGCGGCGTCCATGCCGGCGACGCAGCGGGCGAGCTTCACGTTCACGTTCTCGACGGCCCGGAGGACGCCTTTACCGAGGTAGCGCTTTTTGTCGCCGTCGCGGAGTTCGACGGCCTCGTGTTCGCCGGTGGATGCGCCGCTGGGGACGATGGCCTGACCGATGGCGCCGCCTTCGAGGGCGACGACGGCCTCGACGGTGGGGTTGCCACGGGAGTCGAGGACCTCGCGGCCGTGGACGCGGGTGATGGCGGTCTTCATGTCGGCTTCTTCCGGTCGGTCAGCCCCTTGACATCCTTGACGCGATGTTGCGTCAAGGACGTAAAGGGCAGGCGGTTACAGATTTATCGACGGGCCGCGGGCGATTAGGCGCGGCGGGCTCGCCGAAGGTGTCAATGTAGAGGCTGGAAAGCGGGGAGACAAGATGGGCGCAAAAGCTGCCTAGCGATAGGCTCGGTTATTTTGCGACGGATGAGGACGGTTTATCACGTTCCGCTATTTGGCGGAAAGGCTGAGAGCGGCTGGGTGGCCCAGGTTTGTCGCGCGATCTGTGCGGATTCGTTGAGGGCGCGGCGAAATCTCAAGAGGAGGCGTAGCGCCCAGATTCCGAAGATGAGAAAGCCCACGCCTAAAATGCAACTCGAACCTGCAATAGCCATCGTTCCGAGTAGCAAGCCCGGAATCGTTTTCGTCGCGGTCACTCCTCCAGCGGTCGTACCCCCGGAAGCAGGATAGGTAACCGAATATTTCTTGCCCGAGCCCATCGTCGTCGGGCCGGCCGGCGCGGTGGTCGTCGTGGTCGTTGCGGTCAACCGCAGGGTCACCACTACTAAGAGCAAGGCGAGGGTCACGAATAATGCCAACATGACCGCCATGCCCCACATGACGATTCTGCAATGTCGGGCAAGTTTTTCATCGGGGATGCGAAGGGCCAGTTTTCGAGCGTACAGGAAAATTGCGACCGTGCCCACGAGACTCGCGATTCCAGAAACGGCGATAAGAACGATCGCCGCCACAGACCATGCAAGTTGTTGCATCAAGGAATTAAGAGGCGCGACGACGTAGCGCGTGACTTCCGCGAGCCGCACCAGCTTTCGCAAACTGACACCCGACTCCTCCATCATTTTTGCAGGATCGGGCGTGGTGACCTTCCAATAGCCGACGAGCGAGAACACGCCGAGTACGAGTCCCGAGAGGGGAGCCAAGACCACAAACGAACGCGTGCTGACGATTGACGAGAATATCCCGCCGCTGATCGCCCCGAGAGCACCACCGAATAGCGAAATAACGATCGAGGCGACGATCCAGTTCATTCCGGAGGCGAGCTTTTGCACCCATTCGGGGTCGGAGAAGCGGAGGAGATCGCCGTGCAGCGAGCGGCCGACGGCGGTGCCGCATTCGGGGCAGCGACCGTCGGGCAGAAGGCCGCGGAGGTTGTAGCCGCACTTTCGGCAGGTAATATCAATGGCAATTCGACCGGCCGCGTCGAGGGCGACGACCGGGGCACCGGGCGGGGCGATGGTTGCGATGGTCGGGACGACGGGTGGCGGGGTCATGGAATCTCCTTTGCATTGCGGATTGTGGATCGGGGATTGCGGATTTGCCAGGGGGAAGAAGAATTGAGAGTCCCGGCGTTACTCGGCGCTCCCTGACGGTCGCGGCTCTGATGTTTGCGCGCGCCCATAGCCCA
>CAYMXF010000326.1:0-1501 GCA_964393935.1 uncultured Planctomycetaceae bacterium | reverse complement strand
CCGCGGTCGGTGGGGACGTAGTAGGTCTTGTCCACGCCGAGGTAGTCCTGCGCGGCGATGCCGCCGGGGGCGTCGTGGGCGTATTGGTAGCCTTCGCCGTGACCGAGACGCTTCGAGCCTTTGTAGTGCGTGTCGCGGAGGTGGCGCGGGACGGGGATGGTGCGGCCTTCTTTCACGTCCTTGGACGCATCCCAGATCGCCATCGCGCTGGCGTTGCTCTTGGGGGCGCAGGCGATGTAGATCGCCGCCTGGGCGAGCGGCAGTTGGCACTCGGGCAGACCGACGAAGATGGTCGTCTGCACGGCGGCGTTCGCCAACACGAGGGCCATCGGGTCGGCGTTGCCCACGTCCTCGGCGGCGCAGATGGCGATCCGCCGGGCGACGAAGCGCGGGTCTTCGCCGGCTTCGAGCATCCGGGCGAGCCAGTAGACGGTCGCGTCGGGATCGCTGCCGCGCATCGACTTGATCAAGGCGCTGGCGGCGTCGTAATGCTCGTCGCCGGTGCCGTCGTAGACGATCGCTTTGCGTTGGATGGAGTCCTGGGCGGTTTCAAGCGTGATCGCGATCTTGGATTTCCCGGGCTTGGCATTACCCTCGATCTGTGACAAGACGGCGACTTCGATGGCGGTCAGGGCGCGGCGGGCGTCGCCGTCGCTGGTCGTGGCGAGGAACGCGAGCGCGTCGTCGGCGATCGTCGCCTTGTACTTGCCCATGCCGCGGTCTTCGTCGGCGAGGGCGCGGCGCATGAGTTCCTTTAGATCGTCCTCCACGAGCGGCTCGAATTGGAAAATCTGGCTGCGCGAGATGAGCGGCGAGTTGACGCTGAAGAACGGGTTCTCCGTCGTCGCGCCGACGAGGATGACGATCCCATCCTCGACGTCGCCGAGCAGCACATCCTGCTGCGCGCGGTTGAAGCGGTGGATTTCGTCGAGGAAGAGGACCGTCCGCTGGGCGTCCTGCAAGCGATCGCGGGCGCGGGCGAGGATGTCGCGGACTTCCTTGACGCCGATCGCCGCTGCGTTGACGGACTCGAAGGCGGCCTTGGTGCGCTGGGCGATGATCTGAGCCAGGGTCGTTTTGCCGGTGCCGGGCGGGCCGTAGAAGATCGCGCTGGCCAACCGATCGGCGTCCAGCAGGCGGCGGAGGAGCTTGCCGGGGCCGAGGAAGTGCTGCTGACCGACGAATTCGTCCAGCGTTCGAGGCCGCATCCGCACGGCCAGGGGCTGGACGCGGGCAAGGGCGGCTTGGCGCTGACCGGCGAATAAATCCATGTTCTGATGATAAGGCCGAGGCGATTAGAAATCTTGTACGAATGTGTAATGGCTCGGCGACAATAAGGAGAATATGCTGTGGGCGAGCGGCGATCAGAAGACATGGGAAGGGATTTCCGAAGAGGTGGCGGCAGCGACTAGGTGAGCGCCGCGGCGGGCAGAGCCCGCCCTACAAGGAGAGTTGAAATGGCTGAAGAAGGCGTGAAGATCAACGAGGCGGCGCTGGGGCG
>CAYMXF010000325.1:2526-4171 GCA_964393935.1 uncultured Planctomycetaceae bacterium | reverse complement strand
CGAAAGCCCAGCACCGGCATCTTTCCGTGTAAAAGCGGGATCGGCGTGATCGTCCGCCCGCCGATGGACAACGGTCCGTCAATCGTCCGAAGCTCCAATTGCGGCTTGGACGACGGGTATCCCGGTTCGTCTTCGAAGGCGTAGGCGAACATCGTGCGAAGCCGATCAAGCGTGGCGGTCTGCCCATAACAGGGAATGGCCTGTTCTTGAAGCCAATTGAATCGCCGCAGGTCGTCAAGTCCTGCGAGATGATCGATGTGGTGATGCGTGAAAAGCACGGTGTCCACCCTGCGGACGTTGTTCGCCAGACATTGAAGCCGTAACTCCGGCGTCGTATCCACGAGCAATGTCGTCGTGTCATATCGGATCAAGATGCTGGGCCGGGTCCGCCGGTCGCGCGGGTCCGCGGACGTACAGACCGCGCAGTCGCACGCGATCATCGGCACGCCGTGCGACGTGCCGGAGCCAAGGACGGTAATGGTGAGACCGCTAGGCATGGCCGAGCGGGATTATAAGGGGAGTGCGTTCAAATCGTGGCGTGAATCCCGCGGCTCGTTTGCAGTCGCTATTCGCGGAAGATGGATTCCGTCAGGGCGACTTGCTCCGGCAGTTTCGCGGTGACTTCTTCGATGGCCGCTTCGTCGAGGCGAAGGGCCGAGAGCATCTCGGCGTCGTACTCATCTTTGGCCGCCGTCGCCGAGAAACCGATGCCTGTCCGACAGGCGATCGTGTCCGCCACGTGAACGAGCGTCGCCAGTTCCCTATTGACCGGGGCGAGGTCCATCGGCTTGTGGTGGTAGCCAATGGCCATGCACAGGTTCATCGGGAATCGCCACTTGTTGCCCAGGGCCATGCCGAAGGCCTGATGGTCGGCGCCGATGATTTCGCACTCGAGTTCGCAAAAATTCGCGCCCTCGGCGGCCTGTCGATGGATGACCTCGGCCAGCTTTTTGCCGTAAACCTGCCGCTCGACGAGCAGGCCCAGATCGTGGACGAGGCCCGAGAGGAAACTCTCCTCGACGGTCGGCCGGACCTGCGCGGATGCGAGCAGCCGCGAGGCGACGCCCACGGCGATGCTGTGCCGCCAGGCTTCCAACCCGCTGAAGCCTTCGATCGATCCGCCCGCGTTGAACAGGTGCGTCATCGACGCGGCGATGGAAATGTTCTTCACCGCCGACAAACCGAGCAGGACGATCGCGCGATCGATGCTGGCGATCTGCCCCGGCAAGCCGTAGAAGGCGGAGTTAACGACCTTGAGCAGGCGCGACGAGAGGGCCGGATCGTTGCGGATGACCTCGTGCAGGTCCCGGGCGGTGGACTTGGGGTTCTCGACGATCTGGATGATCTTGACCGTCACCTCCGGCAGCGTCGCGATCTCGCCGAGGTTGGCGATGGCCGACGCGACCAGCTTGTCCGTCTCGCTCTTGCCTTTCGTCAGGGTCGTCAGCATGTTCGTTCTCCCTACGCGCGGTCGAAGTCCGGGGGGACCCCGCCCAGTCGTCCGAAGGAATATCGGTATCGATCAATATACGCTTCAGATGTAACGCTTCACAAAGACGCGGCGGCGCTATTGAAGCATCGCCCAGCTCAATCGCGTGTCGGCGGGAATATCGGTCTTGGCGACGCGGCCGAGAACCGCGTTCCA
>CAYMXF010000325.1:0-2426 GCA_964393935.1 uncultured Planctomycetaceae bacterium | reverse complement strand
GGGTCAAATGCTTTTCGAGGACGACCGCGCCCGCCGCAACGGCCAGCGCGCCGAAGTCCGTGCCCGCCGTATGATCGCTGAAACCCACCGGTACGTTAAAGCGGTTCGCCAGCGTGCGAATACAACGGAGCCGAGCATCCTTCGACTGCGTCGGATAGGACGAGACGCAGTGCAGCAGGATCAGGCGGCCGGACGCGCCTTGCTGAAAGACGCATTCGACCGCCGCGTCGACCTCGGCGAGATCGCTCGCGCCGGTGGAGAGGATCAGTCCCGGCGCGCCGGGAGACGATGCGGCGGCGGTGACGAGCGGCACGTTCACCAAATCCGGCGAGGCGATCTTGATCGCAGGCGCGCCGAGATCGCACAACATCCGCAGTTCGTCGAGACCAAAGGGCGTCGCGAGAAAGATGATGCCCCGATCGTCGGCGTGGGCCTTGAGGGCGGCGAAGTCCGCGCGGCGTAGCTCCAACTTGCGAAGCATCTCGTACTGACCGGCCGCGCCGTTGGCGTGCGCCGCTTGATAGGTGCAAAGCGGGGCGTCCGCCGCGACGAGCCGGTCGGCGGAAAACGCCTGGAATTTGACGGCGTCGGCGCCGGCTTCGCGCGCGGCGTCGATGAGCCGGCGCGCGGGATCGACGCGGCCGTCGTGATTGACGCCGGCCTCGGCGATGATGAAGACATCGTGGTCCTCGCCGATCCAGCGCTTCCCGATCCACACCGTGGGCCGCTTCTCCATGACCGAGTCATCGGCGGGTTGGGGGATGGTGCTTGATGAGCGAATGGGTGAAAATAGGCCGCCATGATCTACCTCGACTACAACGCCACCACGCCGATCGACCCCGCCGTTGCCGAGGCGATGCGGCCTTTTATCGAAGCCCAGTTCGGCAATCCTTCCAGCAGCCATGCCCTGGGGCAAACGGCCAAGTCGGCCGTCGAACACGCCCGGGTGTCGGTCGCTGCCCTGATCGGGGCAAAGCCGCACGAGATTGTCTTCACCAGCGGCGGCACCGAGGCGAGCAACCTCGCGATCAAGGGCGTCGCGCGGCGGCGCACTGCCCGCAGCGGCCACTTTGTCACGACCGTCGTCGAACATCCCGCGACCCTCGAACCGATGCGCTACCTGGAGCGCGACGGCTTCACGCGGACCGAAGTCCCCGTGGATGGAACCGGCCTTGTCGATCCCGACGCGATCCGCCGGGCGATCCGGCCCGACACCGTGCTCATCAGCGTCCTGCACGCGCAGAACGAGGTCGGCACGATCGAGCCCATCGCCGAGATCGGGCGGATCGCGCGCGAGGCGGGCATTGCCTTCCACGTCGACGCCGCGCAGTCGATGGGCAAGCTGACGGTCAACGTCGACGAGATGTCGGCCGACCTGCTCAGCCTCGCCGGGCACAAGATGTACGGCCCCAAGGGCGTCGGGGCGCTCTACGTCCGCGAGGGCGTCGAGATCGAGCCGCTCATGCACGGGGCGTCGCAGGAATCCGGCCGGCGCGGCGGCACGGAAAACGTCATCATGACCGTCGGCCTGGGCAAGGCGGCCGAGCTGGCTATGTGGCACCGGCTTCCAGCCGGTGAGGCCACAGGCAAGATGCCCGTGCCACAAGGCCACAGCATAGAAGTCCTCCGTGACCACTTTTGGCAACGGCTCTCGGACGCACTCGGTAACCGCGTCCTGCTCAACGGGCATCCGACCCAGCGCCTGCCCAACACGCTCAGCATCAGCTTCCCCGGCCACGTCGGCGGCACTCTTCTGGCCAAGCTGCCTGACGTCTGCGCCTCGACGGGGGCGGCCTGCCACGCCGGCGACGCCAAGCCCTCGCGCGTTTTGACGGCGATGGGTTTTGGCCGTGACCGGGCCATCGGCACGATCCGCTTCTCGCTCGGCCATCCGACGCGGAAGGAAGAGGTCGACGCGGTGGTAGAGCGGTTGGCGCGAGTCCTCGAACGCTGAGGTCCCGTTTTAGGCCCCCCCTCCCCCCCACAAGGAGGCTCAAGGAGCCGCAAAGAGGCGCAAACGCGCCGAAACTGTAGACTGCAGACGGCAGGCTGTCGATCCGTTGCGTTCGGCCCCCCTTGGGGGTGTATGAGGCTGAATGAGCCGGAACGAGCCGGAACGTGAACGACAGAGGCACCGAGATGCAGAGGCGCGTCTTTTGTGTTGGGGTAGAAAAAGGGTAAAAAAGGCCGGAACGGGCATCCGAAACGCCAAAACGGTCCACAGATGGCGCCGATGGCGGTTTTTTGTTTGGTGAAACAAAGTGAAACAAGCTTGAACAGGCGTCTGCAAACGCCGAAACTCCAAAACGCCAAAACCGGGCGCCGAGGGCGCGCGGCGCGGAAAAAAAGGAGGTTGCCTGAATTTGCCTGAATTTGTTGAATTTTACGCGTTTTCGGAGCGCCAGGGGCGGTGGGAAGTTGAATCG
>CAYMXF010000324.1:0-4178 GCA_964393935.1 uncultured Planctomycetaceae bacterium | reverse complement strand
GTATCATCGCGCTCGACGCGGTCATCGCTTCGTCCGTCGGCGGGTGGCGCGCCGGGCTCGCCATCCTCGCCTTATTAGTGCCCGCTTTAGTCTTGGGCCGCTGGGTCTATTCAACCTAAAATCACCCTATGCCGCTCAAGCTTGGTTACAACACGAACGGCTTCGAGCACCATGCGCTCGACGATGCGATCGAGATCATCGCCGAGATCGGCTATCAATCCATCGCCATCACGCTCGACGTCGACAAGCTCAACCCCTACGGCGAGGACATCAAAGAGGAGACGCGGTACATCCGCGGTCGTTTGGAAAAGTGGAATCTTTCCTGCGTGATTGAAACGGGTGCCCGGTTTCTGCTCGATCCGCTCCACAAGCATGAACCGACATTGATCTCAGAGGACCCGGAGGGCCGGGAACGCCGGTTGGATTTTCTCATGCGGGCCTTGGACATCGCAGCCGAATTGGGGGCGGGCGTGGTCAGTTTTTGGTCCGGCCGCAAGCCCGAGGGCATGTCCGAAACGACCGCGAACGACTATCTGGTGGAGGGGTGCATTGCGCTCGGGGCCCATGCGATTACCTGCGGGATCAATCTTGCTTTTGAACCGGAGCCCGGCATGTTCATCGAGACGATGGCCCAGTTCGATCGGCTGCGCGGCGAACTGGACAGTCCACTGATGGGTCCACTGTTGGGCCTTACGCTCGATGTCGGCCATGTTCATTGCCTCGGCGACGGAGACCCGGCGTCGCGGATTCGCCAATATCGCGACGTCTTGGCCAACGTCCACATCGAGGACATGCGCCGCGGCGTCCACGAGCATCTGATGTTCGGCGAGGGCGAGATGCGCTTCGAGCCGATCATGGCCGCGCTTCGCGAAACCGGCTACACTGCCGGCGTGCATGTGGAACTCAGCCGCCATGGCAAAGATGCGGTCATGGCGGCGAGACGATCTTACGATTTTCTTTCACCGATGTGCGAATAAGTCGCGATGCCGGCCGATTACTTGATCTTCATCTCGATGCCCGGCCTGCGGATGCGCGACCTCGCACACATGCCGCGGTTGAAAGCCGTGGCGGACTCCGGCAGCGTGGGCGAACTCGTCCCTTCGTTCCCGTGCGTCACGTCGTCCGTGCAGGCCAACATGCTGACCGGCAAGACGCCGGACCAACACGGCATCATCGGCAACGGCTTCTACCATCGCGACCGCGGCGAAGTCGAGCTTTGGATCGGCCGCAACGGGCTCGTCCAAGGCGAGCAGCTTTGGGATCGCCTGGCCGCGCGCGGGATCACGCAGGCCGTTTGGATGGCCCAGAACATCAAGGACGCTGCGGCGGATTTTCTAGTCACGCCCGAGCCGATCCACCATCCCGACGGTCGGATGGAACTCTGGTGCTATTCCAAGCCCGACGGGCTCTACAAGGAATTGCTCGCCGACCTTGGCCACTTCCCGCTGATGAACTACTGGGGGCCGATGGCCAATATCAAATCGACCGAGTGGATCTTCAACGCGAGCCTCTGGCTGCTCCAGCGCCGCCGGCCACGCTTCAATTATGTATACGTGCCGCATCTGGACTACGCCGCGCAGAAGTTCGGGCCGAATAGCCCGCAACAAACCGCCGCGTGTCAGGAGGCCGACGCACAACTCGGCCGCCTCTTCGACGGCGTCGCCGCGCTCCGTTTGGGGAACGTCGCGTACATGATCGTCAGCGAGTACGCGATCACCGACGTCTCGCGCGTCGTTTATCCCAATCGAGTGCTGCGAGAAGCGGGCCTATTGGCGATTGAAGAACGCGACGGCCGCGAGTTCCTGAATGTCCGAGATAGCAAGGCCTTCGCCGTCGTCGATCACCAGTTTGCTCACCTTTATGTTCAAGACCCGACCGACATCGACGGCGTCGCCGGTCTCTTCGAAGGCGTGAGCGGCATCGCCGAGGCGCACTACGGCGACGGCCGCGCGAAATATCACATCGATCACCCGCGAAGCGGCGAAGTCGTCCTGATCTGCGAACCCGGCGCCTGGCTGGCCTACTACTGGTGGCGCGACGACGCCGAGGCCCCGCCCTTCGCCCGAACGGTCGACATCCACGCCAAGCCCGGCTACGACCCCGTCGAACTCTTCTTCGACCCCGCAACGAAGTCGATCCCGCTGAACGCATCGCTCGTCAAAGGCAGCCACGGCGCGCCGGCGTCGAGTCCGGAACAGCGAGGGGCGATCATGACTTCATTCATTGACTTGCCGCCATCAGCACAGGATTTGCGTGACATCGACGTTTGCGAGATCGCGCATCGCGCGCTTACGGATTGATCACCGTCGCTAGGCTCCCTCCAACAGCGCTCGTGCGAGATGGCAGTAAAGTGGCCGCCCGTCGCGAGGGCGAATGTCTTGTTTCAATCGCGCACTGAGGTGCTTCTTGAGTTTCTCCCATTCTTCCGGCCGGATTTTCTGTCTCACCTGACGAAGCGCTTCGGTGTCTTCGGTCAGGAAATCGGCGATGTGACTGGTGACGTTACCCCATAGATTTGTCGAATCGGGACCCATCTGAATGTCCTCTCCCAGATGGCGATACTGCATTGGAAAATAGGTATTCACTGAAACAAGCCGATGGCCTCGCGTGAGGCCAAATTCGTTGGACAACGAAGCATCGAATTCCAGCAAAACAACGGCATCGAGATCGTCTGAATAGGCGGCTACGACCAGCGGCTCCACGCTGACAACGACGGCAGGCTGGGAGTCCCCGTGCAACAGCGCCTGACGAAACAGCGAGCGCGCATCTCTCGCGGAAACACCGTGTTCCCCATGCATCAAGCCGAAGAAGATGCCTCGAATTCCGTATAGTTCCGGATGTAGTCTCCGAAGACGAACGTCCGACAACAGTATTCCTCCGGCTCTCGATGCGCGGGTGCTCGCATCGACCATCGGCAGCCCGGATCCAAAGACCACAAGCACCAGCGATCGCACCGGTCGAATGGCGGCTGCCAGCAAGTATGGTATGAGAACCAAGAGACCCGAGAGGGCCGGTATTTTCTGACTCAAGTCCCCTGGCACGGTATTCCGCGACAACATGATGATCCCGACCAGCGCGGCCAAGTCCACGAGAAGCAGATACGTCGCCAGGGCGATTCGTGCCGCGCCTGCGGGCGTCCGAAACACCAATTGGATGGCCCTCGCATTGATAAAGGAAATGAAGGCAATCGCCGCCCACGCAATGTTCTTGGTGGCCGCAGCAGGTATTAACCACGCTGCCGAATTCATCAGAAGCACGATTCCCGTCCACGCCCCGACGACATCTCCGCCGGTGACCGCCAAGTGGCCGCCGGGTTTTGCGCGCGCCAGCAGCGTCGCAGTACAGTCCAGAACCCTGGCGGTCATCACGACACCAAACAGGCCGGACAACCCCAAGATTGCGATCTCCTCCATCGTCGGATCGCTTCGGGCCAACTTGATCAGAGCGCTTGTGATCAGCCCAATAGCTACATAGAACACATATCGTGACCGAGAAACGCCTTCTTCCGATTCGATCGGAGCTATGAATCCCAGGGTACGCAATAGAAGAATCCACCAGTATTGCAATTTCAGTACATCCTGAAGCTGATCGCGAATGGAAAGGTCGGACGAATCCTCGGCCGCCGCCTGAAAATGTCTGCCTGCGGCCTCGAAGTCTCGCTCTTGTAATGCTGCCATTCCTCGTTCGAGGTGCTGTTCAAGCGTCAGCCAACCCACGGTCTCATTCCGCTCTTGGCTACGGCGCAGTGTCGCCGGTATATCGGGCGGATTGATTCCAGACGGCCCATCCAGGACCGCTGGCGAATCGGAGGATTCCAGTTGCGTGATAGGCGACTGCGGCCGTACTTGAAATCGAACGCCGCAGGCTTTACATCGGACCTGGCGCCCTTTCATTTCGTCGGAAACGCGATAAACGTATCCGCAATGATCACAGGTAGTGCGTATCGGCATCCCAAACGGCCCTTTGTAATCCAACGGTTTTTTTGTTGATACCGTCTTGTTCAGGCAGGCTCAGACAGTTTCAAAAAATAAATCGCCGGCACTGTTTGACGAACGCCAAAGGGTTATCATGGACGATTTTCGCAATTGCCGCGTCGCTATGGCCGCGCAGCCGCATCTCCAAGATCAACTCCGGCACGGCCATCGGATTGCTCGGCCCCCAATCCCCCGCCGAGTTCG
>CAYMXF010000323.1:0-4185 GCA_964393935.1 uncultured Planctomycetaceae bacterium | reverse complement strand
TGTCGGCGATGTAGATCGGACCGTGCTCGGCGTCCAGCACCGCGCCGGGCTTAATCATCGAGCCCGCGCCGACGTTGATGGGGCAGTCGGTGATCAGATGCGCGCCCGGTGAAAGCTTTCCGGACAAGTCGAACTTTCGATCGCGCGATTGACGGATGATTTCTGCGGCATTCTCGTGTACGAGTTGCCAGGGGTAATCGATCAATAGACCGGTTTCCGACGGCAATTCCGTTTTTTGACAGGCTCCGAGCGCCGCATGAAGCCGGTTCGTGTCGAGCAACAGGTCCGTGGTCAGTTTGCAGGCCAGGTCGCGTGAAAGCCGCGCTGCGACGAGAACGTCGCCGCACCAAACGGCGGAATCCTTGAGTAAATCGAGGCGGTGTCGAAGTAGCAGCCGCCCGTTCACCCAAAGTTGATCGTCGCTTGTGGAAGGCTGATTGACGCGGCGGGTCTGGCGCTCGGCCATGACGGCGGAGAGCGCTTTACGCACGAAGAGGACATCGGCGGTGAGACCGACGACCGATTCGATCTTGGCGAGCAGATTGTCGAAGCCGCAACGGAGATTGAACGTGGCGCGAGAATAGACCAGCGGCAGGAGATTTTTGTATCCGTCATCCTCGAAGATCAGAAGCTGCATTCGCGCGATCTCCGGGATGGCTCATCGCATCGGCCGCTCTCATCTTGCCGGCTGTCGCGACGACCGGCTATTGGTTGATTCCAAGCAGTTCGATCTCGAAGACGAGAATCGAATTGGGCGGAATGCCCGGCCGGCCAGCGGCGCCATATGCCAAATCTGGAGGAATAATGAGGAGTCGCTTTCCGCCGACTTTCATTGTACTCATGCCGTCCGCCCAACCGGGGACTAGACGATTGAGGGGATAGTTCAAAGGTTCCTTTGTGATCGAAGAATCGAATGGAGTGCCATCGGTCAGCCAACCCGAATAATGAGCGAGCACCTTGTCGGTCGGTTTTGGTGAAGCGCCCTCGCCAACCGCCGTATCGACGTACCAAACGCCTTTGCTCGTCGTGGTGCCTTTCGACGCATCGCCGCCTTTACCGGCCACGATGGCCTTCGCGCCATCCATGGCACTCGATCGTTCGGCGTCCTGTTTCTTGTTCTCCGCCGCCATGCGCTTCTCCTCCGCTTCGATGAGCGGCTTAATGTCCACAGGCTGAATTCGTACGGCTTTCTGAATGACGACCGCGGTTCGTGGCGCGGCGGGCTGACCCCCATCGGCTCGCGGGTCCATTTCGACATCAGTCTCTCGAATCTTTTCGACAATGTCCGATCCGCTGATCACCTTTCCGAACACGCAGTAGCCCCACCCGCGAGCGTCCTGCGCCGTATGGTCCAATCGGGGGTTGTCGACCACGTTGATGAAAAACTGGCTGGTTGCCGAGTGGGGATCGCCGGTTCGGGCCATCGCGATCGTGCCGCGAACATTTTTTAGTCCGTTGTTCGCCTCGTTGTGAATCGGCGGCTTGGTCGGTTTCGCCTTGTACCCCGCCTCCATTCCTCCGCCTTGGATCATGAAATTCTTGATCACGCGATGGAATACCGTACCCGAGTAAAAACCATCGTCCACGTAGGAAAGAAAGTTTCGCACCGACTCCGGCGCACGCTGTTGGTTGAGTTCAAGAATGACGTCGCCCATCGACGTGGTCATCTTGACGTAAACGCGGTCGGGGATCTTCGGCTTGGCGTTGTTGGGGCCGGCCTTCGCCGGTTCATCCGCGAGGACGACGTTGGCCAGCAAGGACGTTGCAAACAGCGCGGTAATCGACCATAAGGGGAACAGATGAGTCAACATGTGAAGTTCCTCATAAAGCCTGAATGGGTTTAACTTTGCCTCCGAACCTCCCGACCGGTAGGCGATTTTAAGCATCGTAGGTGAGCCTCAACGCTCTGTCAATTCCGCGAAACGGAGCACTGTTCCAAGGTCATTTTCATCATCGAGCCGTTACCCGTCGCAGATCCTCTACGAAATCCTTGCAGGCTTGTTCGACGCACGCCTGCCACTTGGAGCCATACTGTTCGCGGTATTGGGGTGAATCATGGGCGAAGATCACCGACCGGCCGGCGGCGATGATGGCCCCGCTGCCGTCTGCCTTGAAGTATGGCGCAAAATCCTCGGCGCGGCCGCCCTGAGCGCCGTAGCCGGGAACGAGCAGCCAGGATTGCGGCATCAGCGAACGAAGTTTCGCCGCATCGCCCGCGTTTCGGGTCGCGACGACGGCGCCGATGCCGCTATAGCCGCAGCGGCCGATCGTTCCAGACTCCGCCGCCCAGCGCGCCACTTCGGCGGCCATCAACTCGTGCATGTTCCGCCCGTCCTGCAAGACCGCATCTTGAATTGCCGCCGCGGAGGGGTTCGATGTCCGCACGAGCACGAACACTCCGCGTCCCTGCTTTTTCGCGATCTCCATGAACGGCGCCGCGCCGTCGATCCCAAAGTATCCGCTGATGGTCACTGCATCCGGCGCGGCGAAGTCTTCCAAACCCCCGAAATGCGACCCGTCCAAGTGCGCTGCCGTGTACATCTCCGCCGTGTGGCCGACGTCGCCGCGCTTCACGTCGCCGATCACGATGAGGCCGCGACCCGAGGCATCGTTCACCAAGCGGTAGTATTCCTTGACACCGTGCTCTCGGTATCGTTCGAAGTAGGCAGAGTTGATCTTCACGACCGGCACGACCGGCGCGACGATTGACAGGATTTCTCGAGAAAAATCCGCGATCGCTTCCAACTCGGCGACGAGCGCCGGCTGGCTGCTTAGATCGGCCCGTTTTCGTAATTCTTCCGGCAGGCTTGAAAAGACGGGATCGAGCGCGATGACCGCCGGGCTGGCCTTCCGGCGGACGGCATCAAACAGTCGATCAGCGAATGCGTCAGGCATCCCCGGAGCCACTATCCTGAGTGTCGGAGGGTTTTAGGCCGGTGGGGTTTCGGCGGGGGCCGCAGCCGGTGCGGCCGGCTTGCCACGGCCTCGCAGATTGTCGAGTTCCTTCTTGGCGTCGGCCCACATTTTGTAGGCCTCCTTGGTATTGCCTTTCTTGTACTCTACGCCGGCCAGCATCCGCTTTCGTTTGATCTCTTTGTTCTTACGCATAGTCACAAAACTCCGTCGCCGCGAGGCGGTACTCTTTCTGAGTTTGATTGTTTGTCCTCGCACGTCAAAAACGAGCTAGCGGCCATTATACGGCTAATTCCTTCGACGACAGAGGGCGTTCGCAGGCGATTTGCCTTCCGATCTACGAAGGCTCAATAAGCAAGAACAAGGTGGGCGATTCCAAAGGCAAGCCGGATCATCATAAAGCCGGCCTCGTCGTATCTTTCGTAGCTATTAGGGGTTAGGAAATCGGATTCGAGCATCAAAAAACGCACTTACGGCCTTGACAGACAGGGCAGACCTGCTACATTACTGGGCTGCAAGTTGTTAATCCCGCCGAGGGCAACTAGAGTACCGGCGGCTTTGTGAGGCGACTTGTTGGATAGAAACGGTCGAAAAAGCGGATTCGATTCTTCGGTGTGACGACCGAAGTAAAGTTCATCGGGATCTTCCGAGAACCACCGCCTGTCGCCGGTGGTTTTTTTGCCCCTGAAGTTTTTTGGGGATGTTTGAAAGGCAGTCGCAAGGCCGGCTCGGCATGAGAAAAACTGATTGGGCCCGAGGGGCTCGTAGCTCAGTTGGTTAGAGCGCGTCCCTGATAAGGACGAGGTCACAAGTTCGAATCTTGTCGGGCCCAGTTGACCAGGGTCGACCTGGGGCGATTGGAGACGCAGAATGAAATGGGGCGAGTTGGCGTTGTTCGGAATCGCCGCTCTGTTCCTTATCATCCTCCGAACGAAAAGCGGTGGGTGAGGATCGAAAGGATGCGGCTGAGCGTGACTTAGCCGAGCGTGTAAGGGAGCCAGACGGGAACGTCGGGTGCCCGGCAACGAGTGCGATGACGGACGAAGGATGCCGATTCATCGCAACACGGGGCCGTAGCTCAATTGGGAGAGCACTAGCTTTGCAAGCTAGGGGTTGCCGGTTCGATCCCGGTCGGCTCCAGGTCGAAAAATAGAGAGACTTGAAACTAGGTACAAGAGCGGAGCAAAACAGTTCTTCTTGTTTCTAGTTTCCAGTCTCTAGCCGGCCCCGATGGGGCATTACTAGAGCGTGCTCTTTGACAATTGAATAGAG
>CAYMXF010000322.1:0-4198 GCA_964393935.1 uncultured Planctomycetaceae bacterium | reverse complement strand
GCTGCCCGCGGATGCGGTCGGCGATCTGAAACTGCTTGGCATCCCTGGCCATTTTTCGTATTTCAATCAACAGGTCGATGAGTCTTCCGCAATCCCCGTCCTGCCCGGCGTCTGCGGCGCGGGGCTTTTCCACCAGCAATCCAAGAATACGGGAGAGCGAGACAAAGGTCCCCGCGGCGGCATGCACGACCATGCGCACCTGATCGTTAGGGTTCGTTTCGAGACGGCTCGAATCGATAAAGCGGTTGATGTGGCTGGCCACGTCGAAGAGCACGCCGATCGCCCCGGCCGTGTTGAAGTCGTCATCCATCGCCTCCATAAACCGGACTTGTTCCTCCATGATCTTCTTGCCGAACTCCAGCGTGGCCGGTACGAGGGTCGTGTCGCGGACTTGTTCGATCAGAAGCGTGAGTGCGTACGGGTCCATGCTCAGGGTACGGCCGACACGCTCCGACAAACGGTAAAACGTGTCCAGCGCCGTCTTGGCCGCCAGAAGCGACTGATCGGAGAAGTCGATCGGCGAACGATATTGCGATTGGAGGATGAGGAAGCGGAGCAGCTCCGGCGGGTGCTTCTCCAGCAGGTACGAGAGCTGAAGCGAACTCATCACCTTCTCGAACTCGGGGTCGGATTTGGAAATCTTCTTGGTGTTGAATCGCGTGAGCCCGTTGTGCAGCCAATATTTCGCGAACGCCTGGCCGGTGTCGGATTCGGCCTGGGCGATCTCGTTTTCATGGTGCGGGAACTTCAGGTCCATCCCGCCGCCGTGGATGTCGAAGGTCTTGCCGAGATATTTCATCGCCATCGCCGAGCACTCGATGTGCCAGCCTGGCCGGCCCTTGCCCCAGGGCGAGTCGTACTGCACCTCCGGCGGCTCGTCGGGTTTTGCCGCCTTCCACAGCGCGAAATCGCCGGGGTTGCGCTTGGCGGATCGCACGAGACCCTCGCGCGTGCCCGCGAATTGTTCCTCCGGCTTGCGATGGGAGAGCTTGCCGTAGTCGGCGTCCTTGCTCACGTCGAAATAGACGTCCCCGTCGGCGACGTAGGCCGTACCTTTATCGATCAGACGCTGGGTATGTTCGATGATCTCCGCTATGTTCTCGCTGGCCCGCGGCATGTGGTCGATCGATCGCACGCCGAGCGCGGCCATCGATTCTACGTAGCGATTTTCCAATTCTCTCGCCAGCGCCGGGACGGTCGTATGGCCCTCGGCGGCGGCGGCGATCAGCTTGTCCTCGACGTCCGTGACGTTCACCACCCAGGTCACCTGGAAACCCTTGAACGTCAGATAGCGCTTGATGACATCGAAGATGACCGGGCCGACGGCATGGCCGATGTGCGCCGGCTTGTAGACCGTCGGGCCGCAGAGATAGATGCCGACCTTGCCGGGCTGGACCGGTTGGAACAGCTCCTTCTCGCCGGACAACGTGTTGTAGACGCGAAGGGTCATCAAGAAAACGCCAAAACGCCGAAACGCCGAAACGCCGAAACACGAGAACGAAACATAAGACTACTTTACTGGCGAGCGGCGGTCAGGCCAACTATGCAGGTGCAGGCGATCGCCTCGCCTCGGCCGACGGCGTCCAGCCCCTCGCCGGTCTTGGCCTTGACGCCGACGCGATCGGGCGGCAGACCGAGGAGGTCCGCGAGGCTCTTTCGGATGGCCTCCTTGTGCCCGGCGAGCTTAGGCCGTTCGGCGTGGATGACGAGGTCGACCTGTAGCACGGCGAACCCGCGCCCACGGACGTCCGCCAGCACTTGCTCAAGCAACTTCCGGCTGTCGCAGCCCGTGTACGCCGGGTCGGTGTCCGGAAAGCGCTCGCCGATGTCCGGCAGGCCGCACGCCCCGAGCACGGCGTCCGTCACCGCGTGAAGGACAACATCGCCGTCGCTGTGACCCGCCGAATGGCGATCAAACGGGACATCCACTCCGCCGATGCGCAGCGGCCCGCCGGGTTCAAGTCGATGGAGATCGGTGCCGAGGCCGATGCGGTGTAGGGGGAGATCCGACATAAGAGCGATGCCTCACGGTAATGATGAATGACGAATTACGAATTACAAAAACGAATTGAACGCTGATAGGTCTCGTGGCCCTTTCGTAATTCGTCATTCGTCATTTGTCATTCTTGAACCCGCCATTCGCCGCTAAACACTTCCACCGCCGGGCCGGTTTTGAAGACGCTGTTGGACGCCTCGTCCCATTCGATCTCCAGGTCTCCGCCGGGCAGGTGCATGAGGGCGGAGCGTTCCAGGCGGCCTTCCAGGACACCGGCCACGAGGACCGAGCAGGCCCCGGTGCCGCAGGCCTGCGTGAGGCCCGTGCCGCGCTCCCACGTTCGCATGGTAACCTCGCAGCGCGAGACCGCCTCGGCGACGTGGACGTTGATCCGGTTGGGAAAGAGGGGGTGCCGCTCGATGATCGGGCCGAGACGGGCCAAGTCCATCGCTTCGATGGAGGGCAGATAAAAGACGGCGTGAGGGTTGCCCATCGAGACGCATGTCATCTCGTAGGTGTCGTCGCCGACTCGAAGCGGTTGCCGGACGCAGCGCTGGCCTTCGATCGTGACGGGGATGTCGCCGGGCTTGAGGATCGGGGCGCCCATGTTCACGCGGACGCGGTCGATTTTGCCATCGTTGCCGCGATAGCAGACGAGGTCCAGGATTCCACGATCTGTTTCAACGCGAAGCGTCGCACTTCCGCCCCTCGGCCCCTCGGCCCCTTGGCCCCTTGGCCCCTTGCCGGCGAATTGCGGATTGCGGATTGCGGATTGCGGATTTGCAAAGCCGCGCTCGATGACGTATTTCGCGACGCAGCGGATGCCGTTGCCGCACATCTCGCCGCGCGAGCCGTCGGCGTTATACATCTCCATGCAGACGTCGGCGGTGGTGCCTTGCGACGGCGGGTGGATCAGGATGAGCCCATCAGCGCCGATGCCCTTGTGGCGGTCGCTCATCTTGCGGCAGACGGCGGGGGCGTCGAAGTCCAGTTTCTGGGTAAACCCCTCGACATAGATGTAGTCGTTGCCCAGGCCGTGCATCTTGGTAAAGCGGATCGTTGCAGGCATTTCAAGGACCAACCAATGACGAATGGCGAATGGCGAATGGCGAAAGCAGAGGAATCCCACGAGACCCTGTGTTTTTTCGCCATTCGCTATTCATCATTCGCCATTCTCGCGCAATCTGAGGCCGAAGTCGAGCATTTCGTAGATTGTAATACCGTCTATGGAAAGCAACCCGTTTGCCACAAGCGTCGGCGTAGAGCCGTCTTCGCGGCGAGTCAAGACCGCCTGAACCTCCACGCGGCGGTTCGTGGGGATGATCTGCCCGCGGTAGGCCCAGGTGTGCGGCGTGCCGACGGCGATCGGCTCGAAGCGGTGCGTCGCCGCGAGATCGGGCCAGCGGTCGAGGGCATAGACCTTGAGCAGTTGCAGGAACGATTCCAATCCCAGCGACCCGGGCCAGACGGGGTCCTGGTAGAAGTGGGCCTTGAAGAACCACGCCTCGGGATCGACGAGGGCTGAGCCTTGGATGAAGCCGAGACCGTGGGGACCGCCGTTGGGCAGAAGGATGTCGATTTGGTCGATCATCCGCAATGCACGGGCCGGAAGTTGAGCCGATTGCGGATTGCGGATTGCGGATTGCGGATTTTCGACAGCCGGACAATTGTCCGCTTCGTCAGGCATGAATGGCCGGTCATCCGGCAGGGCGAAATGTTTGGCGGCCGATCGTTCGCCGGTCGTTGGGACATAGAGCCGCTGTTTGGCGTCTCGGATGCCAACCTGTTGGGCGAGCGAGGCCTTCGAGAAGAAGCCGAACGAGGTCTTGCCGTCGAAGATGATCCGGTCGCCGCGCCAGACCACCATGTCGAATTGCTCGATGATCATTCCCCCTGCGCGGGAGACGTCCGTCATTCGGACGCGCGTCCGGAGCGTGCCGCTATTCGCGAAGATTTCTTCGTTCAGCGTCGCCGTGCCGCCGAGGTTGCGGAAGGATAGATCGGTCTGGCTGGTCAGCGCCGAGCCGGCGTATGCCGCGAGAAACCCGCAGGGCTGCAGCGCGATTTCCAACAGGACGGCGTAAGGCATCGACGGTTGCCGGTTGGCCGCGAAGTACCACGCGTCCGGCGGCACGTCGTATTCGCACTCGATCCACCCGCCGGGCTGGAGTACGAAAGGCTCCGGCTCCACCGATGTCACGC
>CAYMXF010000321.1:0-4201 GCA_964393935.1 uncultured Planctomycetaceae bacterium | reverse complement strand
AGCGAGTGAAAGCCGGAGATCGCCCCGCACATGATGACGATGCAGACGAAGGGCCAGACCGCCCCGGGGATGACCGGCCCGCCGCCGGAGATGAACGGCGTCGTCGCGGGCATCTTGAGCGTCGGCGCGGCGGCGAAGATGCCGACCGCGAGGACGATCATGACGCCGATTTTCATGTAGCTGCTGAGATAGTCGCGCGGGCACATGAGCACCCAGACCGGCAGGATCGAGGCGATCGCCGCATAGATCGGGAGCATGAGCGAGAGCGTCTTGGGATGGAAAAGCAGCGTGTGGCCCCAGTGCGACGCGGCGAAGGGTTGCCCCAAGAAAACGCCGGCGAGCACGATGGTGACGCCGATGACCGACGCCTCGGCGACTTTGCCGGGGCGAATCTTGTACATCCACAGGCCGGTGAGCAGGGCGGCGGGGATGGTCACGATGATTGTGAACATGCCCCACGAGCTTTCGGCGAGGGCGTTCACGACGACGATGGCGACGCTGGCCAGCGTGCAGACGATGATGAAAAGCGTCGCGATGGAGGTGGTCACGCCCGAGAGCGGGCCGATGTTGAGCCGGGCGATCTTGGGCAGCGAGAGGCCGTTCTGCCGGACGGAGGCCCAGAGGATGACGAAGTCGTGGACCGCGCCGGCGAGGCACGCGCCGACGACGATCCAGATGAAGCCGGGGGCGTAGCCCCACTGCGCCGCGAGGACCGGGCCGATGAGCGGACCGGGACCGGCGATGGCCGCGAAATGGTGTCCGAAAAGCACCCACTTGTTGGTCGGGTGGTAATCGACGCCGTCCTTGAGGCGGTGCGCCGGCGTCACCCGCCGGTCGTCGAGCATGGCGACGCGCGCGGCGAGAAACGCGCCGTAATAGCGGTAGGCGACGGCGAAGGCGGCGAGCGAACCGACGATGAGCCAGAGGGAGTTCACAAGGGGATTATATCGAAAGGGGGCCGGGATGATCTCCTTCCAATTCCCCCGATTCGGTGGTTCTCGCCCTCGCCGGGGAGCCGTGGTATCATTCCCGATGAATCGTTCCCGCCACGGCGAGGTCTACGATCGGGAGCGCGGCGCGGTCATGTTTTTGGGCTCGATTTCACCGCTGGTTACGGCGTCTGTCTGGCCAGTTGTCTCGCACAACTGGGCCCTCTTTTCCATTCTGCTCACGCTGGCCTTGCTCACCATCATCCCGACGTTGGTCCTGACGAAGTACGTCCGCATCTGCCTGAACATCATCAGTGACACCGCGCCGCCGCTCTCCAGCCCGCAGGTCGGCTTCGACCGCATCCCCGGCGACGAGAAGGATTTCTACGCTGCGGACGGCGTGCGCCTTCGCGGTCTTTTCATGCACCCGCCGCCGAACGCGGAGCGGCGCGGGCTTGTGATCTTCGCGCCGGAGTTCAAGAGCGATCGATTCAGTTGCGCGCGATATTGCCGGCCGCTCATCGCCGCCGGGTATGACGTCTTCTCCTTCGATTTCCGCGGGCACGGCCAGTCGTCGCCCGAGGAAGGGTACACGCCGCGTCAGTGGACCAGCGATCGAGAGGTCGCCGACATGACGGCGGCCATATCCTACGTCGAGCAGTGGCTCGAGGATCATGGGCGGCCGATCGAGATCGGGCTGTTCGGCATCTCGCGCGGCGCGTGCGCGGGGATCCTCGCCAGCGCCCAGTGCGCATCCGTCAAGGCGATCATCACGGACGGGGCCTTCTCCAGTGATTGCACTCTGGAACACCTGATGAAGCGTTGGGCGAAGATCTTCGCCAAGGTGAAGATCGTCTATGAGAATCACCCGCCGGAGTTTTGGCGGTTTCTCCGGTGGTGCCTGTTTCTTACCTGCCGCGTCAAATTCAAGTGTACGTACCCGTCGGTCCGTAAGTCCCTGACGCGGATGGTCCCGCGACCGATGTTGCTCATTCACGGCGAGAAAGACAGCTACATTCCCGTCGAGCAATCGCGGTTGCTCTACGCCCTGACATCGCAACCGAAATTCCTCTGGGTGGTCCGCGCCGCGAAGCACAATCAGTCGGTGGATGTGCAGCCGGCGGAGTATGCCCGTCGGACGGTGCAATTTTTCGGTCGCTACCTGTCGCGGCATGAAGACGCGGCCAACATCTACAACGAGGGCCTCTTTGTGGAGACGGCCATGAGCGAGATGGTTCGCCACGTCGAATCTTCGGCCGCACGGTCCAAGAGCGTCGAGATCGTTGGGCGGTTACACGACCGGTTGCCGCCTCGCCTCGTGCCCGCCGATCCTTCGTCCGCCCGCGGCGAGACAGGCGGGCCGAACCCCGCCGATCGCATTTAATCGCACAACACGTCAGGGCATGATGTCAACCGGTTGCTCGCGGCGTTAGAATCTTCCTCGTGTCCTCTCGATCTTTCCTTGATAACCTACTTGCCAAGGCCGCGCGGTGGCACGCCTCCGCCACGGCCCGGCGATTCCACAGGGCCGTCGCCGGTGCGACCGGCGTTCAGTCGCGGCTGCTGGCCGACCTCGTCGTGTCAGGGTCCGACAGCGATTTCGGCCGCGAGCATGGACTTACTTCGATCCGCGACTATCGCGATTTTACCGCGAGGGTGCCGATCCGTTCATATGCGGGTCTCGCGCAGTATATCGAGCGCGTCCGCGAGGGAAACGTTGGGGCGCTCTTCGCCCCCGGCACGCAAATCCTCATGTTCGCCTTGACGAGCGGGACGACCGCGCAGCCGAAGTACGTCCCGATCACGTCGCGCGTGCTGGCCGACTGCCGCGCGGGTTGGAACATCTGGGGGCTCAAGGCCCTGCTCGATCATCAGGATTGCATCGTTCGCCATATCTTGCAGGTCACGAGCCCGATGAACGACCATCTGTCGCCGTCGGGCGTGCCGTGCGGCGCGATCACGGGACTGCTCGCGGCAACCCAGAAGCGGCTGGTGCGGCGCTACTACACGTCGCCGGCTGCCGTCGCGGGAATCACGGACTCCGTCGCAAAGTATTACACGATCATGCGGCTGGCCGTGCCGCGCGACGTTGCATGGGCCGTTACGGCGAATCCCTCGACGCTGCTGCTATTGGCGAAGACTGCCGATGAACATCGCGAACAATTGATCCGCGATATCCACGACGGGACGCTGTGCGCCTCGATGCCGGTCGATGGCGCGATCCGCGACGCACTGCGGCCGCGATTGAAAGCCGACCCCGAGTGCGCAAGGCGTCTAGAGGGCATCGCTGCAAAGCACGGCACACTTTATCCCAAGCATTACTGGCGGCTCGGGTTCGTCGCGCATTGGACCGGCGGGACGATGGGACTCTATCGCAGCCAGTTTCCGCCGTACTTCGGCGACGTACCGGCCCGCGACATCGGACTGATCGCCAGCGAGGGGCGCATGTCCATCCCGATCGCCGACGACTCACCTGCCGGCATCCTCGCCGTTACGAGTCAGTTCTTCGAGTTCATTCCCGCGTCGGAATATGGTGGCGCTGCGCCGATGGTGCTTCGAAGCCACGAGTTGACGGTCGGCGAGGAGTATTTCCTCGTCCTTACGAATGCCAGCGGGTTCTATCGCTACGACCTGGGCGATCGCGTCCGGGTTGTGGGACAGTCCGGCGAGGCGCCGATGATCGAGTTTCTCAGCCGCGACGCGCACACTTCGTCGATGGCCGGCGAGAAGCTGACGGAGGACCAGGTTGTCGCGGCGATGGAAAGCGTCGTGGCGAGCAGTGGCCAAGTGGCCAAGTGGCCAAGGGGTCAAGGGGTGGAAGGGATCGTCAACTTCGTGCTCGCGCCGCGATGGGCGGAACCGCCATACTATCGCCTCTATCTGGAACCGAGGGGAGAAGACGCCGCTGAGAAACTGGGCCGCGAGATGGACGAAGCTCTGTCACGGATCAATCTTGAATACGCCTCGAAACGAAAGACGTTGCGGATGGGGCCGGTCGAATCGTTTGAATTGCCTTCGGGCGCGCTCGCTCGACGCGATCAAGAACTCCGCCGCCAGCGAGCGCGAACCAACGAACAGTTCAAGCATCAATATCTACTGCCCCGCCCGGACATGGACTTGGACCTTGCGGAATCGGCCACCCGCGTCGCCGGCCGTGCCGCGATAGGGACCCCATGACATCTCCGTTCGACCTACCACCGCCTGAGACACCGCCTCCAGCGGCGATCCCTGTTGCGCGGCCGCTGGGTAGCCCGACAGAGTGGTCGCCTCCC
>CAYMXF010000320.1:0-4207 GCA_964393935.1 uncultured Planctomycetaceae bacterium | reverse complement strand
TACCCCGCAATCATTTCTGCATAGGCAGGATAGGTGCTATTCCGCCCTCTGTCAACCGGCTCAGGAGCCTGTCGAACCGGGGCCGTCTGAAACCGGCCCGAGATCACCCGTCGATCACCGTCAATAAAACGCGATAAAGGCCGGATTCAACCTTGACCCGCCTCTATCCGCGGACGGGGTAGAATCAACGGAATGGCCGTCGAAACACATCGCATCGAGGTAAAGACGCGCGGCGATAACCAGGTGCTTGACCTGACGCCGGAACTCTCCACCGTGCTCCAACGCGCGAAGATCGCCGACGGCACGGCGACGCTCTTCGTCATCGGTTCGACCGCCGGTCTGACCACGACGGAGTACGAGCCCGGTCTCGTCAACCACGATCTCAAAGCCTTCTTCGAAAAGATCGCCCCAGAGGACGGCCGCTACGTTCACGAAGAAACATGGCACGACGACAACGGGCACTCGCACGTCCGCGCCTCGCTCCTGGGCCCGAGCCTCACGGTCCCGATCGTCGGCGGCCGACCGACGCTGGGGCAATGGCAACAGATCGTACTCATCGATTTCGACACCCGCCCGCGAACGCGAGAGGTCGTCGTTCAACTCATCGGTGAGTAATCCATCGCGCGAGCGCCGCAAGGACCGGCCCCATTCACGGCCCTAACGTTGCCATGAAATCGGCGATAGAATGACGGCCGATGGCCACCGAGCGAATACAAAAAATCCTAGCCGCCGCGGGGTACGGCTCGCGACGCGCCTGCGAAACCCTCGTGCTCGACGGGCGCGTCGCGGTGGACGGCAGGTCCGTGCGCGAGCTGCCGGTGCTCGTCGATCCGACAACGGACCGAATCACGGTGGATGGCAAGCCCATCCGCACCGTGGGACACGTCTACTTTCTGCTCAACAAACCTCGCAACGTCTTCTGCACGCATAACGACCCCGCCGGCAGAAAACTGGTCGAGGACTTGATGGTCGGCGTCCGCGAGCGCCTGTTCCCGGTCGGCCGCCTCGATGCGGAATCGACGGGGCTGCTCATCATGACCAACGACGGCGCGCTGACCCAGAAGCTGACCCACCCGCGATTCAGCACGCCCAAGACCTATCGCGTCGAAATCGCGGGCACGCCGACGATGGAGACGATTCAAAAGCTCCGCCAAGGCGTCTGGCTTTCCGAAGGCAAGACCTCTCCCGCCGAGATCACGATTATCCATCGCGATCGCGACAAGACGTTCCTGGAGATCACGCTGCGCGAAAGCCGCCAGCGGGAAATACGCCGGATGCTCGCGCGGTTCGGTCACAACGTCCGGCGGCTCACGCGGATTCGCATGGGCAAGCTGTCCATCGCCAAGCTGCCGCTCGGCGCGTTCCGGCCCCTCACGAAGGCGGAAGTGACCTACCTCCACTCACTCGCGGATCGCCCCGCCGATTTCATCGCTCAATCGCCCGCCCGCCCGGCGAAGTTCACTAGCCGCAGTCGTGGAAAACCCCAGCGACAAATAAAATCAGCGGGGTTTAGACAAGAACGGCGAAGCGAACGACCCGCAACAAAAAGGCGCGAAGGCCGGCGAATCGTTCATTAACGCGATTTCACACACGATAACCACGAACCAACGCCGTTACTGTTTCCCATTCTTATTTCGTTTTCGCGGCGGCCGGCCGTGGAACGTCCCCTCGCCGGTGATGCGCTTCTCGTGTGGGATCGCTACTTCTTCTTCCAGAGACGGATGGCGAAGCGTCGGCAATAACCGATCGACCTGGCGACGAAGATAATCGACAGCCTCATCTACGTGGTCGCTCACCATGAACAAATCGAGGTCTTGCTCGGTAATGGTCGCATACGTGCCCAGCATCGTCGTCCGCATGAACGCCACGAGCGGACCCCAGTAGTTCGAGTCGAAGAGGACGACGGGAAACTTCGGACACTTGCCCGTCTGAATCAACGTCATCGACTCGAAGAATTCGTCCATCGTGCCGAAGCCGCCGGGAAAGCACACCAGCCCGACGCAATACTTCAGAAGCATCACCTTACGAACGAAAAAATAATGGAACTCCATGCTGATGTTCTGGTAGGCGTTGGTCTCCTGCTCGTGCGGCAGCGTGATGTTGAGCCCGACGGAAGTGCCGCCCGCCTCGAAGGCCCCGCGATTGGCCGCCTCCATGATGCCCGGCCCCCCGCCGGTCACGACGGCAAAGCCCTTGCCCACCAGCTTGCCGCCCATCTCCTGCGCGGCTCGATAATGCGCCGTGGACGAAAGAGAGCGGGCCGAGCCGAAGACGCCGATCGCCTGGCCGACCCGGCCCATCACGGCGAAACCGTCGGAAAACTCGCCGATGATCCGCGCAAGCCGCGGGGCTTCGTCCGACGGATCGCGGTAAAGCGGCTGTTCTTCGGCCATGGCAAAACTCGTAGGACCGTGCGGCGCACACGCATCAACCGACCCATCCTACTGAGTCTTGTCCACTGGAATCAAGCGGCCGGCCATCTGTGGACCGAAGGGCCGGCTACGGCAAGAGCGCATCGAGCAAGGCATAGCTGAACTCGAAGATCACGATCCGAGTCGGATAGTTCATGATCTCCAATCCTTCTAAAAGAATGCTAAGCGGGATGCCGAGCGGCCCCAGAAATGACACAGGCAGGTCCGACAGCGAAAGCCCGCCTTCGCCGGGAATGCCGAACAATATTGCAAGATACGATCGCAGCGACTGACGATCGACGACGCGCGACGGCTGCCCGTCCTGGTCTTGCGTTTGCTCCTGCGCAGATGCCACCGATTCGCATTCGTCCGGAACGCCGTTGGTATTGGAATCGGCGCTTTGGCCGCCCGCGACGTCGCAGCGATCCGGCCGCCCGTTGGTATTGCAATCAAGGGCCGCCCCGCTGGCGATCTCGCAACGGTCGAGTACGCCGTTCCAATCGCAATCGGTGCTGGTCCCGGCGGCGAGATCGCACGAATCGGGAACCCCGTTGGCGTCGCAATCCGCGGCGCCCGCGGAAAGATCGCACGAATCGAGAATGCCATTGGCATTGCAATCCGTGGCCCCGGCCGCCGGTTCACACGAGTCGAGAACGCCATTGGCGTTGCAATCTGCCGCGCCACCGGCGATCTCGCAACTGTCAAGCGTCCCACTGGTGTTGCAATCCAATATCGGCTGAGCGGCGATCTCGTCGGCGTCGGGGATGGTGTTCGTGTTGCAATCGACCGGCGGCGCCACGAACGTTCGAATGATGATACTCGGCGTGCTCGTCACCTGGCCCGCGGGTGTGTTGTCCAGCGGGTCGCTGTCGCCGATCGTGATCGTAAACGGGTCCGCCGTGCTCGCCCATTCGTTGTCGCCGATCACCGAAGAGATTTGAATCTCCGCCGTTGGGACGCTGACGACGAGCGTGAATTCGAACAGGTCCATCATGCCGCTCTGGGGGCTAAACGTTCCCTGGCTCGCTTCGTCGACGAGCGTGCCCGGCCCCGCAAAGAAGTCCGCCGGAAAATCGAAATCGAACGGGCCCCGGTAGTCGAGCGCCGTCGCCTCGACGGTGTCCGCCTCGGTCGTCAGTTCAATGGCATATCCATAAAGCGCCGTGGCGACGTCTACATCCGCGGCGAACAGAATCTTGATCGTATGGTCGCCCGGCGTATTGTCGAGCGTGATCTCCAGCGGCTGGCCCGGCGCGCCTTGAGTGACTGCGACCACGCCGCCCCCAGGCACGACGGCCGGATCGGTCAGCTCATATGCGGCGACGACATCCGCGCGCACCGCGGCGGGTTGTGGCGCGATCGACGCGAGCACAACGGCAAGCAATGCCAAAATCCGATTTGGTACCCTCCGCACGATTCGCCCCCGCCCCTTTTGTCGGATCGATGCGAGACTTATCCCATTCTACGCCTGCCCAATGGCGAAATCCCTCGTCCGTGGATCCCGTAAGCCCCTTGGGTCCAAGAAAAACTCCGGGCCTTGGGTTAGATTGATGTCTTCTTCTTGAAAGGACTCTTATGAGCAACCTCCTTCGATGCGGCGTTGCCATTCTTTGCATCGCACAAGTTGCAGCCGTAAGCCTTGCCGGCGGCCCACCGACCAGCGCCCCCGCCGAGCCGACCGGACTGGAGGCGATCCGCGCGGAAGCCCTGGCGGCGAAAAAGCTCGTCACCAGCGATCTGGCTAAGGCGTTTCTTCGAGCGGCGGACGATCTGCAGTCCCCGACTCCGCGAAAGAT
>CAYMXF010000319.1:2159-4208 GCA_964393935.1 uncultured Planctomycetaceae bacterium | reverse complement strand
AGCGGATCGGGAAAGACGTCCTTGTGCGAAGCCCTGCTCCACGCGACCGGCGCGACCGGCCGGCTGGGCAGCGTCGCCGACAAGACCAGCCACCTCGACGTGGACGAGGAGGAGAAGGAGCGCGGCTGCTCGATCGAGTCGCACGTCCTGAACATTTCGCACGACCAGCGCGTCCTGAACATCATCGACACGCCCGGCTCGCCCGACTTCATCGGCCCGGCCATCGCCGCCCTCGCGGCGGTCGAGACGGCCGTGATCGTCGTGAACGCCTCCGCCGGCATGCAGGTGAACACGCGGCGCATGAAGGATCAAGCGCTGGCCAACGGCCTGGCCCGCGTCGTGGTCGTCAACCGTATCGACGGCGAGAACGTCCA
Organism: uncultured Planctomycetaceae bacterium; assembly: GCA_964393935.1. Taxonomy (GTDB): domain Bacteria; phylum Planctomycetota; class Phycisphaerae; order UBA1845; family UTPLA1; genus DATEMU01. The sequence goes on along the minus strand of CAYMXF010000319.1, from coordinate 3,834 downwards.
CTTCGACGATCTGATGAAGGTCATCAAAGAGAGCGTCGGCCCGGAAGCAACGCCGGTGAATCTCCCGTCCGGCGGGCGAAAATCTGTCATCGACTGCATCGCCAACGAGAGCGGGGACGCCGACCTTTCGAGCGTCGCCGAGGCCCATACCAACATCGTCGAGCGCGTCGCCGAAGTCGATGACGCCCTGCTGAACAAGTATTTCGAAGCCGGCGCGCTGTCCGCGGAGGAAGTACAGGATAATTTTTCCAAGGCGCTCGTTGCCGGGAAGATCGTCCCCATCCTCTTCACCAACGCCCGCGCCAATGTCGGCATCAAGGAGTTGCTGGCCTTTCTGGCGCATGACTGCCCCAACCCGACACAAGGAAAGCAGCGAAGCCTCATCGCCGGCGGCGAGGAAAAGCCGATCAACGCAAACGGCCCGTTCTGCGGTCAGGTCTTCAAGATCGCCGTCGATCACAAGAGCCACATCAAATACGCGTTCATCCGGGCACTGGCCGGCACCCTGAAGCCGGATGGGACGCTGCTCATGCCCGGCGAAAAGAAGGGCGCCCGCCCTGGGCACTTGATCAAGTTCCAGGGCGCCGAGCACAAGGACATCGACGAGGCCATCAGCGGCGACATCATCGCCGTCGCCAAGATGGAGTTTCACATAGGCAACACCGTCTTCGGCGACACGGTCGAGGGCAAGGTGCCGATGCCGAAGTTTCCCAATCCGATGTTCTCGCTCGCCCTGGAGCCGACGGCCCGCGGCGACGAGACCAAGATCAGCGACGCCGTCCGCCGCTTCACCGACATCGACCCCTGCTTCAAGACCGTCCATGATCCGCAGACGCACGAACTCGTCATCAGCGGCGTCGGCGACCTGCACCTTCGCGCGATCCTTTCAAAAATGCAGCGGCAGTTCAAACTGACCGTCAACACCAAGCCGCCCAAGATTCCCTACCGCGAGACGATCACGTTCGCCGCCGAAGGCCATCACCGCCACAAGAAACAGACCGGCGGCGCGGGCCAGTTCGGCGAGGTCTATCTCAAGGTCGAGCCGCTGCCGCGCGGCAGCGAGCCGCCGATGGAATGGTCGTGGGACATCTTCGGCGGATCGATCCCCGGTCAGTTCGAGCCGGCGATCAAAAAGGGCGTCGTCGAATTGATGCACCAAGGCGCGCTCGCCGGCTTCCCGTTGCAGGACGTTAAGGTGATGATTACCGACGGCAAGCACCACCCGGTCGATTCCAAGGAAGTCGCCTTCAAGACGGCGGGCAAGTACGCGTTCAAGGACGCCGTGCTCAAGGCCAAGCCGGTCTTGCTGGAGCCGATTGTCAACATCGAAGTGACGGTCCCGCAAGACCACGTCGGCGACATCACCGGCGATCTCGCCCAGCGCCGCGGCCGGCCCAGCGGTCAGGACATGCTGCCCGGCAACCTCACGGTGATAAAAGCGCAGGTGCCGCTCGCCAAGGTTGCCGATTACCACTCGCGGCTCAGCTCAATCACCGGCGGCAAAGGCAGCTTCGCGATGGAACTGTCGCACTACGAGCCGGTCCCCTCGAACGAATCGCAGGCGATCATCGCCCAGTACAAGCCGCATAAGGAAGAAGAGGAATAAGCAACCGTAGTCTGACATGAAACCGCCCAAATCATTTGACTGCGTTGAGATGAAACAGGCAGTTCAGGC
>CAYMXF010000319.1:0-2059 GCA_964393935.1 uncultured Planctomycetaceae bacterium | reverse complement strand
CTGTCGGACTACAACCGCCGCCGCCGCGTCGATCGCAAGCTGGTGCAATACTTCCGCGACGAGTTCACCCCCGCCCAGCGCCGCCGCATCACCTGGCGGTACTTCATGCGCGTCCGCTGTGACAAGATGTTCTACACCATCATGGACCGCATCCCCCGCGGAAAACTGATGAACCGCATCAAGCCCAAGGGAGAAGAGCACGTGCAAGCCGCGCTTGCCCGAGGCAAGGGCGTCTATCTCGCCCTCTGCCACTTCGGCGCCCACCACGTCGCCGGGCTCATGGGCGCGCTCAAGGGCTACGACATCGCCGGCGTCCGCGACGGCCGCGAGAGCCACGTCCGCCGGTACATTCAAAACAAATATCGCGAGACATTTCCCGAAGTGGCGAAAATGAACATCGTGCTGGCCTCGTCCTTCCCACGGATGCTTTACCGGCATCTAAAAAAGAACGGCGTCGTCGCCAGCCTGCTGGACGTCGAGCGGGCGCGCGGCGACAACACTAAGACCGTACCCGTCACGCTTTTCGGTGAGACTCGAAATCTCCTGGCGGGTCCCGTACAGATCGCACTTCGCAATGGAGCGCCGACGATCCAGGGCTTCGTCGTGTCACGCCGCAACTTCTACTATCAGCTCATCGTCACGCCGCCGCTCCTCGACCCCGAGCAGGCCCGCGGCGACGAAGAGGCCGCTATCACGCTAACGCTTCAACATTACGCCGCCGGCGTCGAAGCCTTTGCGAAGCGCCATCCCGATCATCTCATGAACATATAGACTCGCGCGCGATCTGATCCACGGCGCTGCTTCGCGCAACGTGCAATCACAATGTGTAAAAAAGGCGTGCGGCACCCTGTTGGTTTTGGCGCGGTCAAAGGGTGCCGCAGCGAGTGGAAGACGAGTTTGACTTACCCTCCCATCGACTCCTATCGAAGAGCACGATGAGATCGCTCATCAAATAATTCTAGGCATCAAGCTCGATACTTTTCCTTAAACGATCCGATGCGCCGCAAAGGCACCGGATCCGAAATCCCCATGAAGTCAATTGGAGCCACCCAAAGTGCATGCCGCTCCAACCTGTCTTAACATTATACAAGTCAAAAAATTATAAGTCAAGCCGCTCAGCCGACTCCGGCCGTTTCCTACCGTGTCGCCGGGCCGAACATCGATCGTCGAAGGATCGAATCGCTCGATGGCCGCCGATTACGACGCGAAAAGTAGCAGTTGCTGGAAGAGTTCCAACGGCGGGGCGACGACCTCAAGGGCTGGACGCGCGGTGACCGGCCGCCCCGCCGCCGTAACCGCGGTTTTCGCTGGCCGTACCCGCCCGCCGGCTCGACGAGAAGCCGCCACAAACCCATCCAAATCCTGGAAATCCCACGCTTCTCTGGGGACCGGTCGCCCCTTGGTGTCCCGCACGATCACCCCCCATCGGTCGACCATCGCCCGAACGGCGAACCGGTCGCACCGCCCCTCCTTTTGGCGGCTGTTCCGGCGGGCCTTCCGCACCAGCCAGTGGTAAAACTCGTGCATGAAGATGAAAAACGCGAGTTGCGCGGCGTCGGCCGCCTCCACCCCATAAAGCTCCCGCCACCACGATCGCCGGTTAGACCGGGGCCGGGCGATATGCGTCCGGATCAGGTACGGGTAGCGATTCCGACGGCCCAGATTGATGTGAATGCGAGGCGGACGGTAGTAACAGCTCCCCGAGAAGTCCGCCCCACGGCTGTAGCGGATATACACGTTGAGTTCGTCATGCGGCCAGGCTTCGACGGCCTGCAAAAAGAGCCGCCGCAGGGCCTCGGTATCCAGGTGAGTGGTGTTGTGGAGTTCCATCCCCTATCGCGTCCCGGCCTCCGGTCTTCCCTGACTATCCCAACCCCGCCCGGACGAGGTCTTGTAGCCGCACGATCCCGACCGGCCGAACGCCGTCCTCTGACACCACCAAGACCGTGATTTCGCTATCCCGCATGATCCGCAGGCAGTCCACCGCCAGGATGCTGGGCGGGACGGTCGAGGACCGTACAGGCGTATCCGACGGATCGCGTCGGCTTTGACGCCAGGC
>CAYMXF010000318.1:0-4216 GCA_964393935.1 uncultured Planctomycetaceae bacterium | reverse complement strand
CCAACGGACGGCTCTACGCGCGAAATCTGGAAAAGGTCGTGTGTATCGACCTGCGCGGCAAGTGAGGCTAGGAGAACTCGATCTCTGCGTCACATAGGGATTTCTTCATCGTCCCTGCCGCCTCTATATTGTTCATGTGCAATTGCATGAATTCATCGTGGCTCACAAATGCGGTTGTACAAGTCGGCGCGGGCAGCAGATGGAAATCCCACCCGAAAATCATGGCCAACTGAATATACGTCGCCAGATCGGGGGCTTCGTGCTTGAGGAACAAGTGTCCTGGCGCGTCGTGCAGCAGCCGTCGTTCCCCGTAACTTTCACGGATTCGATAGAACAAATGCGGGTTTTCGCTCGTTGGCCAAACTCCCCAAACGGTAACCCAAAGCAGACACTGTTCATAAGGCTCAAGAGAAGTTGCGATAAAGCCAGTCAACCATGTTAGTCGAGTCCAGGCTACCTTTGAGAGTGGAACACAAACGCTATGCTGCTGATGGACCGGAGAGCCCGAGCTATCGATCGTAAATCCTCTCCCGGTGCACCAAGATGCCGATTCAGCTTTTGTAAAGAACTGCATCCCCTGATTCTAGTGCAATTCTTGCTTGCGAGTAACTCCATGATGTCTGCGGCAGACAGGGCCGCAACATTTCTGTTTCATTCTGCCCGTAGCGCGGGGAGGAGCGGTGCGCGGAGGACGGGTGCAAGGGCGGCGGCGCCGGTGGCCAGACCGACGGCGAGGACGGCTGCGAGCGTCAGGCTGAGCGATTCCCAGGGTGCTTGCGAGGGACTTGCGCGGAGGTTGGGCGCGACGGCGACGAGCGCGGAGACCGTGCCGATCATCAGACCTGCCGCCAGAACCGTCGCGTGTTCGGCGAGGGCCATCCAGAAGAGCGAGGAGACGCGATAGCCGAGCGCGCGGAGCAGCGCGAGTTCGCCGCGGCGTTCCAGCATGTTGCGCACGGCGACGGCCGCCAGACCCAGCGTGCCGAGTAGGAGCCCTAATCCGCCGAGCGTTTGGAACGTCGAGAGATAAGTGTTCTCGACCGCGAGGTACGCGGCCAGTCGCCGGGTCGCCGGCTCCGCGTCGAAACCGTACCGCGAGAGGTCTTGCTCCAGCGATTTGGCGAGTATGTCGCTTGATTCCCGTGGCGAGTCGATCAGGAAAAAGGGATAACCGGACGACGAGGGGAACATCGGCAGGAACGCGTTTTCCGCAACGACGAGTTCGCCTTGGAGAAGGCTGCCGGCGAGCATCGCGACGATCCGCAGGTGTACGTCCTCGCCGCGTTCATTTTGTACGATGAGATCGTCGCCGAGACCCAGATGTAGAAGCCAGCGGACGGCGCTTTCGTCGCCGATGGCGGGAATGGCTCCGTCCGCGAAGGTCCGTTGAAGCAGACGCCAGGGATTGGACTTTTCCTCCGGCGACTCGGCGAGCGTCGATGCGAATGCGAAGCCCCCGCGCTCGATCATCGCAGGGCTCGCGCCGAGGATGCGCGGCTTTCGGGCTTTGTAGAGGTTCAGACAGCTCGCGTCGTCGCCGGAGTACGCTCGGAAGGCAATGACTGATGCGTTCGATAGCTCGCGGCCGGCCTGCTCGCCAAGGCCGAGCGAGCTTCGCCCATCCGCGCTGCCCAGATCGTATGGCAGGGGAACGACCGATTCGGCGACGAGTGAAAAGCCGCCGCCCCCCCCCTGCCTGGTCGCCTCGGTCTCACTGGGAACGCGGCGGCTGGCCCCCACCGCGACGATAACGAACGTTGCGGAGGCCACCAAACCGGCGGCCAGCAAGCTGCGACTGGGCCGGCGTCCCGCGCTGCGCGCCGCCAAGGCGAACATCGTGAAGCCGGCATCCTTCCCGCTTCGCGCCGGCGGCTCGCGCGTCAGCCAGAGCCAGAGCCACGACAAACAGGAAATCAACAGTGCCGCGCCGCCGCCGAAGAATGCGCCGGCCAGCGGCAAGGAGTGGGTGAACTTTGGAAGAACGATGAGCATCAGGGCCGCGAAGAGGCAAGCGAGGGCGAGGTATCGAACGAGACGACGACGCTTTGGACTCGATGGGGCGCGGCCCGATTCGATCGCGCCCGCCAAGAGGGCTCGCGCGGAGGTTTTTGCCAATCCTCGGACGGCCCAAGCAATCGCGACGAGGCAGACGATGAAGCTCGCGGCGAAGCCGATGGCAAGAGCGCTGGGAGTGGCGTAGAGACGAAGGAACGGCGCTTGCACGGCGGAGGCCCACCACGAGCGCAGGCCCGCGAGCATCAGCCATGCGTATCCGATCGCGGCGGCGAGGCCGACGGCGACGCCGATTCCAGCGAGCAGCGATCCTTCACCCAGCAGCAGTCGCGCGACCTGCCGGACGCTGTAACCGGTCGCCAGGAGGATGCCGACCTCGCCTGCCCGGCATTCGACACCGAGGCGAAACAGGAGTGCCACGAGCATGGCAGCGGCGATGATGAGGAAGGCGCTGAATCCGATGAAGAGCATGCCGAAATCGGTGCTGCCTTCGCTGGCCGCCAGGGCTTCGACGCGGATCGGCCGCACGGCGATGCCCATTTCATCCGGCTTGAGTCTCTTTAGCAGTTCACTCGTAAATTCAGAAGCGGTCTGTTTGAGGCTCTTACCTGGTGCAGGCAGAATGCGGATCGACGTGAACCGACCATACCGCCCGCCGGACTCCAACCAGAGTTCCAGCCCCGCCGCGAGCGAGACGAAGGCTTTGGGCGTTGCCTTGAACCTGTCCCAATACTCCTCGTCCTTTGGGCGGATTTTTTTGAGATCGAGCGGAAACGGCGGTTTCCAATCCGAGAGCCGCTTGGCGTCGGTGATGCCCTCGTAGGTCGGGGCGAATCCGCGATCCGCGCCGAGGCCAGTCATTCGCACGACGCCGCGAAGTGTGAAGACCACCTCAGCCGTTTCCAGCTTCCCCATCGGGCGAGTAACGTAATACGCCAAACGAATCCGATCGCCAACCTTCGCACCGAGATCGGCGGCCGCCCATTCGTTGAGCAGGATGTCTCGCGGGCTCAACGGGTTGGCAAGCGATCCATCAACAAGGCGAAGCGGCGCTATTTCCTGATCGACGGCCGTTACGACGGAATAGGGAATCGCCGAAACGGTCTGGTTCGATGTTCGCCCTTCACCATCCATTGCGATTTCGTTCGCAAAATAAGTCAGCACCGGGATCGACATCGCGCTCATCGAACGGGCCGCGGCCCTCGCAGCCTCGTCCACCGGCCAGTCGAGCATCAGCCGCCGGGATTCAAGAGACGCGTACCCCAGTTCGCTCGTTCGTAGTGCAAGGTCGTAGTCCGCAAGCGTGACGTGCTTGGCGAGCGCGTCGCTTAAGGTTCGACACACTGCGTTATCAGCTAGAGCACTTGCCGGTGTCGCTGCGAACAGAAGAGTGTTCACTCGGCTGGGCTGTTTCATCACTCGCTGAAGCGTTGCCAACAGGACGAACGCGTTTCGCGGGGCGCGCTGGCTCATCTCCAACGAAAAACTACCAGGCCCCTCATCGGGAATAATGCGACCCACCGTTAATCGCATGGACGCCGCCGATTCATCGCGTCGGCCTAGCAGCGTCTCCATCGGCACGAGCCCGCGAGATTCCATTCGCACGATGACGTCATCACCGACTTTCGCGCCCAATTCCGTCGCGAGCGCCGTATTGAGCGTCACCGATCGAGATACCCCGTCGCCATGCGCCGGAGATTCCTTTCCATCCAATCGCCAGAATCGATCGTCAACGCCGAGGACGGTGACCCGATGCGCCCGCGCCTGGGAAGCCGCGTGGGTGATCGACGCTGGCATTCGTAGCACCGGGCACACTTGAAAACCCGACGCCGTTTCCATCATCCGCGACGCCAGCGACTCATCGAAGAGCCTCGCCCCCGTCACTGCGCAGTCCACCGGCCCGAGTCGCGAGATCGCTTGCGCCCGCAGACTGCCGCGCATGGAATCCCCGACGACGAGCGCGCCAGCGAGCGCGGCCGCGCCGGCGATCACACCGGTCAGCGTCGCCAGGTGCATCCGCCGGTGAAAAAAAAGCCCTCTACGCTGTAACGTCCAGGTCGTCATCTAACCTCACGCAGAGACGCAGAGCCCGCAGTGTGGAACAAGGCTTAAGCCTTTGAAATCAATCGGCCGTCGGTTAATTCGTACCGCCGCGGCAAGCGCTGCGCCAGTTCCTGGCTATGCGTCACCACGAGCAGGATCG
>CAYMXF010000317.1:0-4227 GCA_964393935.1 uncultured Planctomycetaceae bacterium | reverse complement strand
AACGGCGACCGCCGCGGCGGCGGCCAGCGGAATGGCCACGCGGACCCATGACCAGCCATGTTTGAAGCGATGGGCGCCCCGGCTCGCACTGGAGCGCCGATCGGCCAGCCACGGATACGACTTCTCACAGGCAGCAAAGGCACCGTCGTTGCGGGCTTTGCCGAGCTGGGTAAGCAGGCCTTCCATGGGTTCCGTTTGGGGGTTCATTTCGATTCCTCGTAGGCTTATTGAGGCTCGGCCCCTTCTTGCGCAGGAAAAACCTCGGAGATTTTCAGCCCCTTGGACTCCAGGCAGCGCCTCAGGACTCGGAGGATGCGAGGAATGTCACGTTCGCGAAGAGTGGCCTCCGCGATGCTAACTTCTTTCGCCACAAGGCGTAAGGTTCTGTCGTCAAAGAACCGCAGCCGGACGATTTCGGCATCCTTGGGGTCGAGGCGGGCCATGCAGTCGTTTAGACCGGCGAGCAGTTCCGCCTCGGAGGCGATAGATTCAGGACTTAATTCGTCGGTTTTGGCGCTGGGTGCGGGCCGGAGATCGTCGGACCCTCCCAGGGTGGTGGGGGACTTACGGCAGTGTTCGCGATAGACGTTGAGGACGATGCCGGCCATCCAGACGAGGAAGGGGCGGCCCGCGTCGAAGGCTTTTCGCTGCTCGAAGGCGCGGCACCAGGATTCGTTGACCAGTTCGTCGACCCAGTCCGGTCGGTGTGAGATTCGCCAGGCGGTCAGGCGGACGCGCTGGTGGTAGAGGTCGTAGATTCGCTCGAAGGCCGAATCGTCGCCTGCCCGTACGTCTTGGAAGAGTTGTTTTTCCGAGCGAACCACCATCAAGGCTTCCTTCGGTAGCGATGATACCAGTTCTGATCCGCGCGATGGCAGGTTCCAATCCCGGCTCTTTTGCCACTAGAGCGAAAGCCGCTAAACTGCCGAGCGATCGTCCGAGAGCGACGCGGTCATGGCCGAGGGCGGCTGTGCCCCCTTGGCGCCGCGGACGAGTGAGGCAGGCATGAAGATCGCAATACCGAGGCCGACCAGCGAGGGCGAGACACGGGTCGCCCTGATCCCCGAAAGTGTCGCGAAATTAAAAAAAGCCGGTCTGGAGGTCATTGTCCAGGCCGGGGCCGGGCGGCCGGCCTCCTACGCCGACGCAGACTATGAGAAGGCTGGCGGGCGGATCGTCGCGGATGTCGAAGCGCTGTACGGCGAGGCGGACGTGGTGGCGCTGGTTCATGCACCGGGCGACGCCGATCTCGCGCACTTACGCTCCGGCATCATTTTGATCAGCATCCTCAATCCGCTGGTTCGTCACGATTTGAACAGGAAGCTCGCTGATCGCGGTGTGATCGCGTTTTCGCTCGATTTGGTGCCGCGCATCACGCGGGCGCAGTCGATGGACGTGCTCAGTTCGATGAGCAGCATCGCAGGGTATAAGGCGGTACTGCTGGCAGCGACCACGATCGGCCGGATGTTTCCGATGATGATGACGGCCGCGGGGACGATCACGCCGGCGCGGGTGTTGATCTTGGGGGCGGGCGTCGCGGGTTTGCAGGCGATCGCCACGGCCAAGCGGCTCGGCGCGGTGGTTGAGGCGTTCGACGTTCGGCCCGTCGTGAAGGAACAGGTCGAGAGCCTCGGGGCTCGCTTCATCGTCGTCGAAGCGCCTTCGGAAGACGCGCAAGACGCCGGGGGCTACGCCAAGGAGATGTCCGAGGCGTACAAGCAAAAGCAGAAGGAGACGATCCACCAGCACGTCAAGGAGTGCGATGTGGCGATCTCGACGGCGCTGATTCCAGGCAAGCCTGCGCCGAAGTTGATTACGGCGGAGATGGTCCTCGACATGAGGCTCGGATCGGTCATCGTCGATCTGGCGGCGGAGGCGGGCGGCAATTGCGAACTGACGCGGCCGGGCGAGAACGTTCTCGATGGCGGCGTGACGATCATGGGTCCGCGGAATCTTCCGGCGACGGTGCCGTATCACTCCAGCCAGATGTTCTCGCGGAACCTGACGGCGTTTCTGTTGAATATGACTAAAGAGGGCCGGATCACTTTCAACATGGATGACGAGATCATCCGCGACACGATGGTGATCCGCGACGGACAGATCGTGAGTGCCCGCGTGCGGCAAGCGATGGGGCTGCCGCCGGCGACGGCGAAACAGCCCGAGCCTGTGGGTGCGGCGTCCTAGGACATTCGAACGGGGTTTTTCGGCGCGGTGCTTTTTAGGAGAAGAGCGAATGGATTCACAAATGGAGATGAGCATCTATGTCTTCATGCTCGCGACGTTCATCGGAATCGGCGTGATCCGGCGGGTGTCGCGGCTGTTGCACACGCCGCTGATGTCGCTGACCAACGCCATCTCGGCGATCGCCGTGGTCGGCGCGATCATCGTCGCGGGCGGTGAGCGCTATCCGACGCCCATTCGCGTTCTCGGCGCGATCGCCCTTTTTGCATCCATGACGAACATCATCAGCGGTTTTCTGATTACCGACCGAATGTTGAAGATGTTCCGTACTAAAAAGGGGGCGAAGTGATGACGGTGCTCACGCAACTGTCGTACCTCGTCGCGACGGCCCTGTTTGTTTTCTCGCTGCACTGGATGGCCGAAGTGAAGACGGCCCGCCGCGGCGTCTTTGCGGGCGTCGGCGCGATGCTCATCGCCGTCGTGGCGACGTGGGGAATGCAAGGTGTCGTACGGCATTGGTGGGTTGTCGTCCCCATCCTCATCGCGATTCCCATTGGTGTCTGGTTGTCGATGGTTCCGCTCACCGCCGTTCCGCAACGGACCGCGCTGTCGCACGCGTTTGGCGGCCTGGCGGCGGGGCTCGTCGGCACGGCGAAGTATTACTACTGGATCAACCATGAGCAGGAGATGCTCACGGCGTTTCGCATGACGGCAATCATCTTGGAGATCATCCTCGGGTATCTGACGTTTACCGGCAGCTTGATCGCGGCGGGGAAGTTGCAGGAGATCAAGTGGATCCCGCAGCGGCCGTGGGTCTATAAAGGGCAGAACTTTGTTAACCTTGGCGCATTTGCGTTGGCGCTCGGATTGGGCATCGCGCTTATTCTCTATCCAAACCACGCATGGTCGCCGTGGGTGTTCGGGCCCGTCATTATTCCGTTGGCGCTTTGTTTCGGAGCGATGCTCGTCCTGCCGATCGGCGGGGCGGACATGCCGACGGTGATTTCCATTTTGAATTCCTATGCGGGCCTCTCTGCCGTCGCGATGGGCTTCGTCCTCGACAACAAGCTGCTCATCACGGCCGGCGCGCTCGATGGCTCGTCGGGTCTGATTCTGTCCATCATCATGTGCAAGGCGATGAACCGGTCGTTCACCAACGTGCTCTTCGGGGCGTTTGGGCAGGTTCAGGCGAAGGCCGGCACCGCCGAGCAGAAGACCTATCGCACTGCGTCGGCGGAGGATGCGGCACAGATTCTGGAGGCCGCGAGTTCCGTCGTCATCGTACCCGGCTACGGAATGGCGGTGGCCCAGGCACAGCACAAGGTCCGCGAGTTGTACGATCAACTTACCAAGCGCGGCGTAAATGTACAATTCGCCATTCATCCGGTCGCGGGGCGCATGCCGGGCCACATGAACGTGCTCTTGGCCGAGGCGGACATTCCCTACGAAAAGCTCAAGGAGTTGGACGAGATCAACTCCGAGATGCCGCAGGCGGATGTCGCGCTGGTGATCGGCGCGAATGACGTCACCAACCCTGCCGCGCGATACGATAAGAGCAGTCCCATTTATGGCATGCCGATCATCGATTGCGACAAGGCGAAGACGGTGATGGTCATCAAGCGGAGCATGAACCCGGGCTTCGCCGGCATCGATAACGAGTTGTATTACCTTGACCGGACGATGATGCTTTTCGGCGACGCGAAGTCGTTTGTTGGGGACATGGTCAAGGAACTCAGCGGAAGCGGCGGGCACTAGACCGTAATTTTTCTCATGTCGCGAACCGCCTATTACTGGGACGCGATCAGTCTCGAACATGACACCGGCAGACACGTCGAGTGCATTGCGCGGGCGGAGCGCTTACGACCGGAGGCGATGGCCAAGCTCGTGCCGGGACTCGAAGCGCGTGCGGTGGTGGATCACGACGGGCCGAAGTGGATTGTCCGCGTTCATGACCCAGAGTATCACGATTGGGTGAAGGCGTCGTGCGAGCGCGGCCGGCGGTTGCTCGATGGGGGAGACACCGTCGTTTGCGAAAGAAGCTACGCG
>CAYMXF010000316.1:0-4251 GCA_964393935.1 uncultured Planctomycetaceae bacterium | reverse complement strand
GGTCTATGCCACGGGGCTGCCCAGCGGCTTGGGCGCGGTCGCCACAATCGTCGACGCTCTTTACGTCGTCGACGCCGCCTCCGCCTCGATTTACGTCGCGCGCGATCTCAACGGCGACGGCGACGCGCTGGACTTTGCTGAAGTGTTGCTCTTCGCACAACGAGTCGCCGCGCCGACGCCGAACTTCGTGGGGCTGGCGAGCCACGCCGACGGCGCACTGTTCACCATCGATTCGGCAACCGGCACGCTCTATCGCATCTTGGATTTGAACGGCGACGGCGACGCCCTCAATGCCGATGAACTCGTATCCGTCGCCGACGGACTGGCGAGCCCGGTCGCGATCGCCGCACGGCCCGACGGCCGTCTCCTCGCCGGAGTGCAGGACGCCGCCTCTCCCGTCCACATCCTGCGCGACTACACCGAGGACGGCGACTATTTCGACTTCGCCGAGAATATCAGCTACGCGGAGAACGCTTCGCCCGGCAGCGACCTCGTCGCCGAGAACGATCGCCTCGCGTTCCTGGCGCGTCCCGTCGATGGGCGTGTCATGCGACTTCAGGACTTAACGGAGGACGACGACGTGCTCGACTTCGCGGAGATCGTCGCATTCGCGGAGAACCTGCCCTCGCCGGCGCGCGTCACGCTCGATGGCGCCGGCGGCCTTTTCGTCTCCTGCCAGGACGCCAACGGTACGATCTATCGCCTCCGCGACCTGAACGGCGACGGCGACGCATTGGACTTCGCCGAGGCGATGGTGGTCGCGGATGGCGTCACGCAAGTCGCCGGCCTGATCTTCGTCGCGCCGCCGCTGGCGGGCTGCCTCAAAGGCGACATCGACAACAATTCAACCGTCAACACCGCCGACATCGCCCCGATGGTGGACATCCTTCTAGGCAACGTCGTTCCTCCCGACCCCTGCCCGGCCGACACGAATAGCGACGGCCAACTCGACGCCCGCGACATCCAGCCCTTCACTGCGCTGCTTTTTTGATCCGCCCCAGGAAGAGCGGCAACGGAAGTCGTTTGTTTTCGGGAAATGCGCGAGCCCGGAGGGCTCAACGTTAGTAGGCAGGGGCACTCGCCCCTGTGGAGAGGCGTTCCCCCAAAATATTCCGACCCTGAAAGGGTCGCATACGAAGGCGGGCGATGAATGCGATCCTGGTTCCGGCGCGACGGCTAACCTGGGGACGATGCGAGCGGGGACTCAATACAAGCCCGCTCACGACCGCCACTCCCGTACCGTCGCGAGAAAGTTCGATATCGAAGTTCTGTTTCGGCGCGGAAGCGCAATCGAACTCAATCGAAGAAGTTCCTTGCGCCAGGATGATCGTCGCGCCCGCGAGCCGCGCCGTCACGATCACAGGCCCGTCGGCGACCGCCTCCGCACGCCAATGCCCCGCTCCTAAAGTAAGGTCGCGGATTCCCGCCGGCCTCTCCCGCGAAACGTCTACGGCGAATTGCCGAGGGGCGCTCACATAAGCGACGGTCTCGTCGTGCGCGTTCAACAAATACGAGGGAACCATGAGATGCTGCCCTTCCTCGCGGATTCCAATCCGCTCGCTCATCCGCCTCACCCATATCATCGAGCGAACCCCATACGGCCGCCGCCCCTCGAAGTTCACCAACGTGTATTGCTCGCGGAACTCCGGCAGCGCCTGCATCTCCCGTCCGCTCCGATAGACGCCCGTCTTGCGCCCGAACGGGTCCTTGAAAAGAACCAAGTCCGGTTTTCGCCCCAACACATACGCGCCGTCGCCCAGCTCGTGGCCGAGAAAGCCGCGGCCGAAGTCGGGCGGCGGATGGCGCGGCAGGTAGTCGTCGTTCAACCCAAGCATGTCGAGGCACGGAAGCTCGGACCAGTACGGGATCGAGCCGGCCGGATCGAGCGCCAGCAGAGGAGCGGCGGAACCAAACCCCTCCTTGAGCATCCATCCCACGACCTGCCCATCCCATTCGCTTTGACATGCCAAGAGGCGCTGGTTCCGGTAGTCGCCGTTCTGCACGACAACGAAAATCGCCAGGGCCGCGCCGGCCATTAAGGCCAGCGCCGCGCCGGATCGTCGAGAGACTTTCCGCTCGATCAACCTGAGTCCCACGCAAAGCGCCATCACCATGACGACGATGAGGGGGATCCATGCGCGCCAGGATCGGAAGACGTCGCCTCCGATGAGCAGGAGATACACCGCCCACAACAGCCCCGTCGTGCACAGGGCGATCATTCGCGGACGGGTCGAGCGGTCTCGGAGCCCGGCCAGCGCCGCGGCGATGGCCAGCAACGAAACCGGCATGAGCGCCGCGAACCCGCCGGTGAGGTAGTCCAGGCCGTCAAGAAGATGGCGGTGGGACGGCGTGATCTTCACCAGCGCCGGATTGGGCAGCCATCGCCCATAGTAGGCAAGACGGAAGATTTGTTGGCCGACGATGCAAAGAAAGGGGATCGCCGCCAACCTCACGGCCGTGCGAAGGCCGTCTCGTCCAAAGCCTCTGACCAGCACGAGGGCCAGTAGGATCGAAGCGACAAGAATCGGCGAATCGGGCCTCGTGAGACAGAGTAGCCCCAACAGGATGGAAGGCGCGGTCCAGCGCCTTGATTGATTTTGCGGAGAGACCAATAGCGGATGGATCAAAACGATCGACCATGCCAAAAGACCGGCGACGAGCGGCTGTTCGAGTCCGCCGATCGACCATGCGGCGACCGGCACGGCGAGCACGAAGCTCAGCACGGCGATCAGGGTCGAAAGCCAACGGATTCGCAACATCGCGCCCCAGGCGATGATCGCCGCCGCGGCGCCGAGCGTAGACAAGAATCCGAGCCCTCTCGCCGCCGCGACCAGATCGATGCCCAAACGGCCCAGGCCTGAAACCAGCAAGATCCACAGCAGATTCGAATACCCCTCCACCCGCGGGCCGTCGGTCCACGTCAAACCTTTTCCACTCAGCAATCGCTGGGCGTAGCGCAGGGAAATGAACGCGTCGTCCTCGAAAAACGGAAGGTACCGCGCGGCGTGGATCGCCAGGACGACCGCCGCAATGACAACCGCCGCAATGACGGTCGCCGCCGTCGGGATCCCGCCCAGGCCATCTCTTATTTTGGCTTTTTGACTTTTCGGCGTTTTGGCGTTTCCTAGATTGCCTTGCCACCGTGCTCGCCTGTGCGGATGCGGACGCAATCTTCCAACGGCAGTACGAAAATCTTGCCGTCGCCCACCTCGCCCTTGCCGCTCCGCGCCCCGCGAACAATGGCATCGACGGTCGGCTCCACGTACGGATCGTTGACACCGATCGTGATCTGCGTCTTGCGGACCATCGGAGCCCGCACCTCCTGCCCGCGAAAATACTCCACCTCGCCCTGCTGCTGGCCGTGCCCCTCCACCGGCGCGATGGTCATGCGGTAGTTGTCCCCCTCGTCCAACACCGCGCGCAGCGCCGCCTGAACCGATTCCAACTGCTCCGGCCGTATGATTGCAATAATGAGCTTCATGGATCGCCCATTGGCTCGAAGAGCCGTTCGTCATTTCGTAATTCGTAATTCATCATTCGTCATTAATAATGATATCCCCGCTCGCCATGAATCATGATATCCAATCCGTCGCGCTCCTGCTGATCCGTGCATCGCAGCCCCATCGTCGCCTTGAGCGCGCCGCCGATGATCAGCGTCCCCACGAACGCATACGCTGCCGCCGCCGCCACGCCCAGCGCCTGCAATCCGAACTGTCCGATGTTTCCGTCGAGCCATCCCTTGACGGGGATCGTGCAAAAGATGCCCGTGGCCAGCGCGCCCCAGATTCCGCCCACGCCGTGGACGCCGAAGACGTCGAGCGAATCGTCGTAGCCCAGCCGCCCCTTGAGCTGCACCGCGCCGTAACACAACATTGAGGCCGCCGCCCCGATCAACAGCGCCGAGATCGGCTGGACGTACCCCGCCGCCGGCGTGATCGCCACCAGCCCCGCGACGATTCCCGAGGCGAGTCCCAGGCTGGTCGTCTTTCCGCGATGCCACCACTCGATGATGATCCACATCAGCGCCGCCGAGGCCGCGGCCGATTGGGTCGTCGTAAAGGCCAAGCCCGCGATTTGTCCCGCCGCCGGCCATTCGACCGCCACGGCGCTTCCCGCGTTGAAGCCGAACCAGCCGAACCACAAGAGCCCCGCGCCCGTCAGCGTGAGGACGAGGCTGTTGGGCAAGATCGCGCCTCGCGGGTAATCGCGCCGTTTGCCGAGCAGCATGATGAGCGCCAGGGCCGAGACGCC
>CAYMXF010000315.1:0-4252 GCA_964393935.1 uncultured Planctomycetaceae bacterium | reverse complement strand
GGCGTCGCCCAAGGCCAGCGTCATGAGCGTGCTTGTGGTCGGGGCCAGGGCCAGCGGGCCCGCCTCCGGCCGCTGGGGGATCGGGAGCACGACGTCTGCCAATTCTGCTAGCGGAGAATCCCCGCCCTCGCAGATCGCGACGACGGTGCCGCCGACCCGTCGAAAGTGTCCGACGAACCGGACCAGTTCTTCGGTGTGTCCGCTTTTAGATAGCGCCAGGAGCACGGCGTCTTGGCCGACGGCCCCCAAATCGCCGTGAACGCCCTCGACGGGGTGCATGAAGATCGCCGGCGTGCCGGTGCTGGTGAGCGTGGCGGCGATCTTCCGAGCGATCAATCCGCTTTTGCCCAGACCGGTGACGACGACCTGTCCGCGCGCGGAAAGGATCAGCGAAACGGCCTTCTTGAACGGCTCGCCGACCAGCTCGGCCAGCGCGACCAGGGACTGGGCCTGCTCCTTGAGCATCCCCCGTGCCAATTGAATCGGATCACGCAAATCGCGACTCCGTCTGGGCCACCCGCGGTCGGATTGTATCGGCTGGAAAGTGATTCAGCGAGGTTCCCAAATAATGAAGTCGGTACCGAGAACCCACTCCGTCCCGGGATCTTAAGGGCGCGGGTTGGATGATTCACCCAGTCCAAGGCGCGATAGCAAAAGGAGCGGGAGAAGGGGGCGTCGTTTTGGTTGAGACCCCCTCCCCCGGTACAAAGAGCCTCAATGAGCCGCAAAGAGGCGCAAACGCGTGCGCCGGAAGATCGGATTCGAGTCGAGAAAAAAAAGACGTTGCCTGAACAAAGCTGAATTTTGTGAATTTTCGGCGATAGCGGCGTGAAAACGCGGGTGGGGTTGGGCGAATTCAGGTTGGATTCAGGTTGGGAAGTTGAATTGCGGGGCGTGCGGCGGAGGGCGCGAGGGCGCAAGGGATCGAGGGCGCGAGGGGAGGAGGGGCCCGCCGCAGCGGGTAAACTGCACTTCGTTTCGATTTGATTCGTGGTCATGGCGCGGAATCTCCGGGGACCAGAAGAAGCCGTCAGCCTTCAGCCGCCGGTTGTTGGCCGTTGGCCGTTCGCTGAAGGCGGTCGAGCCTTCTGTCTGGCCTCCCATCAATAGCCTTGCTCAGCGCACAGGTTCGAGGGGTCAGAAAAAGAAAAGTGGAGACGGGGCAAGGGGTTAGGGGGTGATTATTGTTTCGGTATTCGCGGATACAGTGTCCTCAACGCGAATTCCAAACCCTTGATCATACGACAACTGGCCCTGAAACGGAGATACCTTTTTTCGTCCCCTGAAGGCATCTACTCTTTACCTGACAGATTCCTAACATTATCCTAATGGCGGAGTCGAGCTATGGTTGAGAGCTTTTTTGACGAACAGGCGGACCAGTCGAAGGTCAAGACAGCAATCGTTTCCAAATATTTCGTGGCATGGGCACAGGTTATCACAAGCTCCCTGAAAAATAAGAGGGACAAGCGCATCGCGTATATCGATTTGTTTGCCGGGCCTGGCAGATACAAGAGCGGCGCGAAGTCCACACCGGTGTTTATCCTTGAGCAGGCAATCCAATCGCCGATGCTGCGCGACAACCTCGTCACGCTATTCAATGACCGAGAGGAACAGAATACGAGTTCGCTCATCGAGGCCATCGATAGCATTAAGGATATAAAGGAGCTCAAGTACAAACCTCAGGTAGATACCAAAGAGGTCGGCGAAAACATCGTCAAGATGTTCGAAAAAATGAACCTCATCCCGACGTTATTCTTCGTTGATCCGTGGGGATACAAGGGTCTGTCACTCAGGTTGATAAACTCAGTGTTGAAGGATTGGGCGTGCGAGTGCATCTTTTTCTTCAATTACACACGCATCAACATGGGCCTATCCAACGCAGTGGTCAAAGAACACATGGAAGCGCTGTTCGGTAACGAACGCGCCGAGACCCTCACGAAAGAGCTTGAAGACTTGACGCCGGATGAGCGCGAACTGACGATTGTGGAGCGCATCTGCGAAGCGCTAATCGAGATGGGTGGAAAATACGCTTTGCCTTTCGGATTCAAGAACGAAAAAGGCAATCGTACAAAGCATCATCTGATTTTTGTGAGCAAGCATCCGCTGGGCTACAAGATCATGAAGAACGTGATGGCGAAGGAAAGCACGTCGAGCGAGCAAGGTGTGCCGACATTTGAATACAGTCCTGCAAGCAAGAAGCAGCCCTTGCTATTCGAGCTGGCGCGTCCTCTTGATGAATTGGAAGGAATGCTCCTCAAGGAGTTCGCTGGTCACACACTCACGATGGACGAAATCTACGAGAAACACAACTACGGACGCCGATACATTGAAAGCAACTACAAATCGGTGTTAACGAAGATGGAGCAAGCTGGGAAAATCAAGGCCGATCCTTCCCATGACAAACGGCCGAAGCGCAAGGGCGAAATCACCTGCGCCGGGCATGTGAAGTTCATGTTCCCAAAGCGAGGGTAGGACACCATGAGCGCCAATTCGACAATTGAGTGGACTGACGCCACATGGAATCCGGTGCGCGGATGCACGAAGATTAGCCCCGGCTGCAAGCACTGCTACGCCGAGACATTTGCTGAGCGCTTTCGTGGTGTGCCAGGGCATCCTTATGAGCAGGGCTTCGATCTGCGCCTGGTGCCTGAGAAACTTGCGGAGCCGCTGCGTTGGTCAACGCCAAAGACAATCTTCGTCAATTCGATGAGCGACCTGTTCCAAGACGGTGTTCCCGATGATTACATCGAGCATTGCGTAAAGGTCATGCAGCTCGCGGACTGGCACACCTATCAGGTGCTTACAAAGCGTGGTAACCGGATGCGAGATCTGCTTCAGACGAAGTTGGCCTTCGCTGGGTCGCTACGCCACATCTGGTGGGGAGTGAGTGTTGAAGATCAAAAACACGGGCTGCCTCGTGTCCGTGAGCTATGGGCTACTCCAGCAGCGGTGCGCTTTCTCTCGATCGAACCGCTGCTTGAGGATATCGGTGATTTATGTCTTCAGGGCATCCATTGGCTTATCGTCGGTGGCGAAAGCGGCCACGGTGCTCGGCGACTTGACCCGGCGTGGGTGAGGAGCATCCGAGACCAGTGCGCACATGCTGGCGTGCCGTTCTTCTTCAAGCAATGGGGTGGCATCCGAAAGTCTGAGGCTGGCCGGCTGCTCGATGGGCGCACGTATGATGAAATGCCCAACCGCTTGAATAACCCAGTTGCATCGAAACAATCGCGGCTAGCAATGATCGCGCAGGTCGAACAGGAAGCTGGACTAAGCGGTCAAGTGCTGACACATCTCACCTTGCAAAAGCTATCGTCCCAGACTGTGTTGATCTAGCGAGCCACGCAATTATCTCCTTCCTCCTGCCCGCCCAAGAGGCGGGCAGGAGGAAGGGAAGAAGGGTGTCGTTGTGGTGGCACCGGATGACCGGCCCTAAAGGACCGGCCTAACAGCCCGCCGTTGGCGGGGAAGCCCCCTGAAAGGGGCTAAAGAATATGGAGGAAGTTCTGCTTTCCGGTGACTGAAGTCTCCTAGCAACTGTGGTGCGCCCTTCGGGCGAGCGCTCCGCTTTGCGTCGCGACTAAACGGGGTCATTCCCTCGATGGCACTTCGGGCGGGTGGGTTCGAGTGTCAGCAGATGAATCGCTGGATTCGGCTATGCGCGGCGCTCCCTGACGGTCGCCGCTCTGATCGGAAATCCCATCGCTCGCGCTTCGGGCTGGTTGAGCGGCTCTTCGAACCGCTCTTGATTCCTCCTCGTACTTCGATAGGCTATCCGCAGGATGTGGCGGTGCTGACCGCCGCCGTCGTGACGCAGGGATGTGTGAAACCCTTTATGAGCAGGTAGGATTCTTCCACCGGCTGAGAGCCGGTGCCACAGTGAATTCTCACCGGCTGGAAGCCGGTGCCACAATATCCACCGGCTAAGAGCCGGTGCCACACATAGCAACCCCACCCGGCCCCTCCCCTTCGTAAGGGGAGGGACTATGCAAAGGAGTGAATAGCCTTGGCCCGTCATCATCGATCAGCTCGTGTCGCTTCGCGATCCGTTCGTGCTTCTTGGCGATCCGGTCGTGTCTCCTGGATGGTTCTCACGGCCGTGGTCGTCGTGGCCGCGGGCGTGTGGGGGCTTTATGCGTGGAAGTATGCCGCCACGGCCGGCCCGGCGGTGACCGCGGCGGGACCGGCCGCGGCGACGGATTCGCCGACCACCGAGACGAAGACGGGCGGGGAACATCTGACATCGCTCCGG
>CAYMXF010000314.1:0-4257 GCA_964393935.1 uncultured Planctomycetaceae bacterium | reverse complement strand
AAAAAAAACGCGGGGCCCAAGACCGGCATTGACCCGGGCTCTTTGGGCAATTCCAAGTCGGACCCCGCGATATTTTGCGATTGAGTTTCTGACAGCCCCCAGTGGAATGAACAGACTTTGCACTCTGCCACCCCCCATGGGAGCAATTGCCATGCCTAAGAAAACATTGCGGTATGTCAGGCTTGCTCACAAGAAACGTAAGCGACTTATTCAGATATACTTAAAGACGTTTCAGATTGCTCTGTTCAACCACACACGGCTCTATATTTTTACGTTACGGGTACATTTGCCCATGTTTTACCACAGCTGCTACCCGATTTTCATTGCTGGCGAAGATTCCCGGACCTGTCTTGTGCGCGATTTTCTACGAGGTGCCGAACTACTTCCGGCGTCAGCGACGCGAGGGAATCGATCACTTTGTCCGCTTCCACCAAACGATCTAGGGGATGGGAACCCAACAAGGCGACGCAGGCCATGTGCCCACGGTGCGCGGCTTCCACGCCGGCGGGAGCGTCTTCGATCACGACACAGCGCGACGGGTTGATGCCCATGCGGCTCGCGACGAGTTCGAAGACTTGCGGGTCGGGTTTGCCACGTTGCACGTCTCGGCCTGTCACGACGGCGCTTATGTAGGGTTGCAACCCCATCTCGACGCAGACGAGTTCGACGTTCTCCGGCGGGCCGGAGGAGCCGACGGCGATGCGCATGCCTGCCCCGTGCAGGCGCTTTACGGCGTCGATCGCGCCAGGCATGACCGACACGCGGCCGTGGATCAGTTCGCGGTAGATCGCCTCCTTGCGGTCGTCGAGGCGCTTGATCTCGTCCGGCGACTTGGGGCCGAAGACGACGGTGATGATGTCGGCGCTGGTGCGGCCGAAGACGGCGGTAAAACTCGATGCGGGAATGTCGCCGGCGCCAATTTCCAATGCGAGGCGCCGCCAGCTCTCCAGATGCGCCGGGCCGCTGTCGACCAAGACGCCGTCCATGTCGAAGATGACGCCGATGGGATTCATGGATTGAGTGTGGCACCGTCTATTAGCCGGTGCAGACGCCACAGGCTAAGAGCCTGTGCCACAAAATGAGCACCATATCATGAGCAATAGAATCAGGGAATCTACGCCGCGTTGGCGGCTTTTTCGCGGGACAGGGCGACCAAGGCGTCGAACGCCTGCGGGTCGGCGATGGCGATCCCGCTGAGCATCTTGCGGTTCAGATCGATGCTCGCCCGCTTGAGCCCGGCGATGAACCGGCTGTAGGAAATATCGCGGCCGCGGCAGGCGGCGGTGATCCGCGTGATCCAAAGCGAGCGAAAATCGCGCTTTCGGGTGCGGCGGTCGCGATAGGCATAGACGCCGGCCCGCACGACCGTGTCGCGGGCGGACTTGAGCAACTTGCTGCGCGCGCCGTAATAGCCCTTGGCGGCCTTGAGGACGCGGCGGACCTTCTTCTTATGTGCGACATGTCCTTTGGTGCGTGGCATGATCGATGCTCCTCTCGCAACAACCCCCTCTCCCCTCTAGGGAGAGGGTCGGGGTGAGGGTGATTTGCTTCTACGCCTGCAGCGCGCGGCGGATCTTCCTGGCCAGCGGCGGATTGTTGAGCGTTTCGTGCCCGCGCAGTTTCGATCTGCGAGAACCGGACTTGCCGCTCATCAGGTGACCGGCGTTGCCCTGCTTGTACTTGATCTTCCCGTTCGCCGTGATCTTCACCCGCTTGGCGAGACCCTTGTGACGCTTCATTTTCGGCATGGCTGGTCGCTCCAAAACGAGTTTCGACGCCGTTCGGCGAGCCCGGAAAGATAGACGAAACGGGCCGCAAACACAAGCACCGCGCTTGGGCAAAAGCCCCAGGCAGGCCGTCCGGGGCTTTGGTTTAGCCATACCAGCACCGTTTCGGGCCGCATGTAACTGCTTGTAACCAAGCCGGTTGCAATCGAACTCGATCGTTGCTGATTACCGGCGGACCAAAGCGCGTTAACCTATCGGTTCCGGGAAGCCCCCCGGCGTTACAGAACCTAAACACAAGGAGCATCCCATGGCGCATTCCGTTACAAGCGTGGACGTTTACGCGGCCGACATCATGAACCGACCGGGCTCGCTGGCCCGACTGCTCGAGGCCCTGGCGGCGGGCGGGGCGAACCTCGACTTCGTCATCGCCCGGCAGGTCAGCGACAACACGTCGCGCGTCTTCGTCGCGCCGCTCAAGGGCGCGAAGCAGCTTCGCGCCTCGGGCGATGCGGGCATGGGCAAGGCCAAGGGGATGTACGGCATCCGCATCGTCGGCCCCGACAAGGCCGGGCTCGGCGCGGCGATCACGCGGGGGATCGCGGCGGCGGGGATCAACATCCGCGGCCTGTCCTCCGGATCGGTCGCGAAGAAGAACGTCTGCTACATCGCCTTCAACACGGCCGACGAGGCGAAGCGCGCGACGCAGGCGGTCAAGAAGGCGCTTTCCAAGTCCGGGCGGAAGTAACGCCGACCATGCGGAATGCGGAAGTCGGAATGCGGAATTGAATCCACAGATGAACGCAGATTTTCGCAGATTCAGTAGAGTTCTATAGCGGTTCTCCTTGTGCCGGTTTTTTGTTTGGTTGAACAAGCCTTCTATGAGCGTATCGGAGTCAAGGGCGGGATGGTGATGACGGGGATGACCCAGGCTTCTATTCGTGCTCGTCGAAGCCGCGGTGAGGCGGCGTCGGCGGCACATTAGATTGCTGCGGGGCGGGCTCATTCTGAACGACGGTCTTGCAAGACCAGCCTTGTTTCCCGAGCTCCGCCCAATCATCCCGTCACCTTGATCCGTCAACGTTCACCTTGTTTCTTTCATCCGGTTCCTTTCGTTCACATCATTTTCAACCACCCTCCCGTCGGCCTGACTTCGACCGGCGGCGAGCCCTTCACCCGAGGTCGAGGGGTCGACGACGGGCGAAGTCAGGCCGCAGGCCGGACCAGCCGCGCCGGATCGAAGGGCGTGCCGTCCCTCAGCATGGCGAAGATCACCGTCAGCAACTTGCGACCGGTGGCCACGATGGCCTTCTTGTAGCGATCCTTCTTGCCGCGCCAGATGCGCTGGCAGAAGGCCCGCACGACGCCACAGTGCCGAATCACCTGATGCGCCGCCTCGACCAGTACCCAGGCGGACCACGCTGGGGCCGCGCTTGGAGATGTGGCCATAGCGGTTCACCAGTCCCGAGGCATCCTGGGTGGGCGTCATGCCGAAGTAACTGGCGAACTGCCGGCCGCGTCCGAAGCGGCGGACGTCGGCGGCGTAGGCCACGATGGCCTCGGCGCAGCGCGGGCCGATGCCGGGGATGGTCCGCAGGTGCGCGACGGCCGGATGCCTCTGGGCGATGCGGTCCAGGTCCTGCTCCAGGTCTTCGAGGTTGGCTTCGATCATCTGCAATTCCGCGAGCAGTCGGCGGACCATGCCCTGACGGCATTCGTCCAAGGTCTGTTCCCGCAGCCAGGCCAGACCGCGCCGGGTCCACAGGCTCTTGTGCGGGCAGCGCAGCATCCCGGCCCGCAGGATCGAGCGGATCTGGTTCTTGACCATGGTGCGGCGCTTGATCACGCCGCGGCGGGAGTTGATCAGGCTTCGCCAGCTCGACACCTCGGCGCGGGGCAGGTGCACGCGGGGCAGTTGATCAAGGGCGAGCAACGTGGCCAGCTTGCGGGCGTCGATCGAGTCGTTCTTGCGGCCGTCGCGGAAGAGCCGGGGGATGCGGCTGGGGTTGGCCACTTGCACCTCGACGGCCAGGGGTCGGACGATGTCGGCGACCCACTGGGCCTGGATGCCGACCTCGAAGGCCACCTTGCACTGCCGGTTCAAGGGCTTCAGCGCCGACTCGAGACCTTCGCGCGTGGTCGGCACCGTGACCAGGCGATGGCGCCGCTGGGGCTCGGCCGCTGGATCGAAGACGTTCAGCACGGTAGCATCCTTGTGTACATCCATTCCTACATACCACATGGCGTGTTCTCCTTTCGTGTGAGATAACCAAACCCGTTTCACTAACACGGGGTCCATTATCCCGCCCAAGGGGGACACGCTCATAGTTTCTGAACGAGCTTGAACAGTCGCGCGAGACCTGGGGTCTGAGAGGCGGCGCGGGGTGTGGGTGGATGCACATTTATCGTAATTGGTCCGTTGATTTGATACAGGCGGCATGGATTACCTAGCTTTCCATTTTCGGGTTGGACAACGGTCTCGCGAAGTTTTTTGGGTTGAATTTGCTTGAACAACTTGAATTTTACCTCGCGT
>CAYMXF010000313.1:0-4258 GCA_964393935.1 uncultured Planctomycetaceae bacterium | reverse complement strand
GCACGAGCTTTGCCGAGAGCAGCCAGACCAACGCGAACATCGTCTATTGCCTGACGACGGGCTCGGGGAGCATCACCTACGAAGGCGCGGGCTTTGTTTCATTCGGCGAGTCGATTGACAAAAAGCGGATGCAAGGCAAAATCGAATCGGCGACACTTTATCCGGCGCGGACGGTGAAGGAGCCGCCGGACCTGTTCGGGCCGTGTCGTATGACGGGGACCTTCACAGCGGTGGAGGATCGCAAGCGCGTCGTGGAAAAACTGCACGAGATTCGTCGGCGATTGGGGCCGCCGGTAACGGCGTCGGGAACGCCGAAGGATTAGGGACGCCGTTTACACTTCGATGATGATTCGCGGCGAGAGAAAGACCAACCATCGCTTTTTGACGTCGGTTCGCCAGACGGATTTGACCGCCACGGAATAGATGCCGAGTTGGCCGCGGTATTCTTCCACGCGCTGCGCGACGTCGGCCGGGCCGATCCGATCCGTCTTGTAGTCAAGGATTTCCCAGCCGTCTCCGGCCTCGAAGAGGCCGTCGAGGATACCGCGCACCAGAAGCACGTCCTGGTCGTCGATTTTTTGGGCGGCGGGATCGTATCGCGACGGGTCGACGCCGATGACGAAGGGCCATTCGCGAAGGACGCGCGTCTGTCCGGCCCGCAGACGCTGAGCGAGCGACGTCTGGAAGAACCAGGCGATGGAATCGAGATCGATCTGTTCGGACTGATCGGTCGTCAGGATGCCGGCGTCGGTGATGGCGCGAAGTTGAACGGTTAAATCGGCGGTGTCGCAGGGGCGACGGAGGTCCAGGCGCTGGAGGAATTCGTGCGTCCATGTGCCCCGGCTCGACGCGTCGGCCTGCATCGTCGGTTGTAGACTCGACGGGGGATGGAAGCGATCCGCCGCGTTGGCGGCCGCGTGTCGTTTCATCTCCTTCGACGGCCACGCTGCTGATCGGTCGTCGGGGTCTTCGATCGCGTCCCAGCGGCGCTTGAGTACGGTCGCCGCGGCGACGGCCGGCACCTGGGTGAGAGCCCGCGCGGAGTAGGGCGTGGTCAATCGTCGTTCGATGAGCCGTACGAGCGATTTTGATTCATCCGAGGGGGGCGGATGCTCAAAGGGGCGCATTTCAGCGAGGGCTTCGAGCGATTTGATTTGATTTGGTTTTTGCTCGACCTCGAGTTTCCAATCGCGCATGTCCTCGCCGTCGTACGTATGCACCGCGAATAGCGGCTGGCCGACAGCGGCAGCTACACCCGCGATATAACTGACATTTTCATCGCGCTGGCAGGCCAGCGCCGCCAGGACCCAATCCATCACGCCGCTCGCGCCCAGGCGGTCGGAGAGCGGCAGCGGGCCATCGTGGCCCCTCAATCGATCGTGTAGCTTTTGAATACGGTCGAGCGACTGCGATCCGACGAGCACGATCCGCCGTTTCGCGCGGGTGAGGGCGACGTAGAGGATGCGCAGTTCCTCGGCGAGGGACTCCGCGTGGATGGATCGAGAGACCAGCCGGTGCGGGAGCGTGGGGTAGGAGATGCGGCGCTCGAGGTCGACGGCGTCGAGCGCCAGACCGAGTTGCCGATCGAAGAGGATGCGGCCGCGGGCATCGTCGAGATTGAAGCGCTTCCCGAGTTCGCCGAGGATCACGATGGGGAACTCGAGCCCTTTGCTGCGATGGATCGTCATGACGCGGACGACGTCGCCGGTCGGCGCGGCGGCCGTGCCGGGCTCCAGGTCTTCGCCGGCGTCGCGAAGGCCGTCGATGAAGCGCAGGAAGCGGTAGAGCCCTTGTCGTCGGAAGCCGCCGAACTGCCGGGCGTATTCGTGGAGTTGGAGCAGGTTGGCGCGGCGCTGACGTCCGTCGCGCAGGCCCTCGACGTAAGCGAGATAGCCGCTCTCCTCGTAGATTTGCCAGATCACGTCGGCCAGTGGGCGTCGGCGAGCGCGCTGTCGCCAGCGGTCCAGGCGAGCGTAGATATCGGCGAGTCGAGATCGCAATTTCGATTCGCCGCCGCTTTGCGCGTACGCGGCGACGGCGGCGTGGAAGCGCGGATCGGCGTCGCCGCCGCGGGCGGACGTGCGGATGGCCACGAGTTCATCGTCGCTCAGCGGTTCGCCGAAGAGCGGCGAACGGAGGACCGCCGCGAGGGGAATGTCCTGCTGCTCGTTGTCGAGCAGGGCGAGGAGCGAGAGGATGTCCTGCACCTCCAGCGATTCAAAGAACCCGCCGGAGGTGTCCGTGTAGATCGGGATGCCGAGCCGCGAGAGTGTGCGAACGAATAGGCCCGCGCGGGCTTTCATCGATCGAAGCAGGACGACCATGTCGCGGTAGCTCGCGCCTTGAGCGACGAAGGCCTTTATCCGCTGGGCGATGACGTAGGCCTCGCGTTCGATGCGGAGCCAATCCGTCCCGCCGCCATCGGATTCTTCTTCATCCTCTACTTGACCCTCTTCATTGTTGGCCGTGGGTTTATCGTCGAGCAGGTGAAGTTCGATCGGCGTCGATTCGTCCGGCGGCTCCTTGCTGGCGAGAGGACCGGGGCGCAATCGCGCCGAGTCGTCGTAGTCGATCCCGCCCAGGTCGGCGGCAATCAGGCGCTCCATCAAGGCATTGATCCCGTCGAGTACCCGTGGCCGGCTGCGGAAGTTTTCGACGAGGTCGATGGAGACGCCGCGCTCGTCAAGGCCTGCGAAGCATTCCCGGCGTTTCAAGAACAGCATCGGCTCGGCAAGCCGGAAGCGATAGATGCTCTGCTTGACGTCGCCGACAGTGAAGAGATTGGCTGGGCGGTCGGCTTCGGATTCGCGGCTAACGAGCCGCAGGATGTCGGCCTGCACGGGGTTGATGTCCTGGAATTCGTCGACGAGCACGTGCACGAAGCGGTCGCGCAATTGGGCGGCGACGTGGTTGGACTCATTGAGCAGGAGGTCGCGGGCCCGACGTTCGAGGTCGACGAAGTCCATGACGCCCAGGTCGGCCTTTGACCGTTGATACGCCGTGCGTACCGCTTGAACGAGCGAAACGAATACTTCGGCGTGGGGCCGGGTCCGCGTTAATCCCTCGGCCCATTCGGCGACGGTGAAGTGCCCGACGACGTCGTGGAGTCGTTCGACGAATAGGTCGTCTCTGATCGAACGCAGCACATCGGCGGTGCGGACGAAGGCCGCCAGTTCGGCCTCCGGCAGGGCTTTGATCTTCGGTGTCTTCTTCGGCACGGCGGGGAACTCATATTGACCGATTCCTTCGTGACAGACGGCGTCCAGCGAGCAAGCGTCAGTTGATCCTTGAAGCCGTTTTCGCCACTCATCGAGCGCGGCGGCATAGGCGGCCAGGGACTTGCGGGTCTCGTCGACGATAGTGGGTTCCTTCCGAAGCGCAGACAATTGGCGTTCGACGAGCCGCGACTGCTCACCCAGTTCGTGGCGAACCATTTCAAAGAGCCGCGAGCGCCAGTATTCGGATAATTCGCCATCGCCCGTCGCTAAGGAATCAAGCGAGCGTTGCATCCACGCCTCGGGGTCCAGGATCGAATTGAGAAAGGCGTCGACTTGGAGCACGCGGTCGATGAGCGGCGACTCTCCGGAGGGCGAGTAGGAGGCGAGAAAATCCAGGAAGGCTTCACCGACAGCGTCCTCTCGACGGCCGAATTCGTCAAAGACCTGCTGGGCGGTTTCCTTTCGCAGAAGCCTCGCGTCCGCCGGATCGAGCAGCGGCATGAGCGGGTCCATGTCGGCGTGCGCGAAGTACTTGCCGAGAATCTGCCGGCAGAAGGAGTGCAGCGTCGAGATCGCCGCGCCGTCGAGAAGGGCGAGCTGTCTTTGCAGCCAACCGCTCGTAGGTGATTGCGTCAGGCGGGCTCGTAAAGCCGCGGCGATACGGCTGCGCATTTCCGAGGCGGCGGCATCGGTGAAGGTGACGACAAGGAGTTGATCGACCGAGCACCCCCCCCGCGGGTTCGCGACGAGTTCCGCGCAGCGCTCCGCCAGTACGGCGGTCTTGCCGCTGCCTGCGCCTGCGGAGACGAGCACACTGCGATCAACCGTCTCGATCGCGCGGCGTTGGGCGTTGGTCCAGGTCAGGTCAGGCATCGCCGGGTTCGCCCTCCTCCGCGAGGCGCTCGAGCACTCGCGTTCGATCCAAGACGTCCAGGGAATTCGTTCGCCTCGCGGCGTATTCAAATCGGCAGACCGATGCGAAGGAGCAGTGCGTACATGCGATCCATTTGCCGTGTTGCGCGGGCTTCACGGCGATATTC